>JBPPMZ010000062.1:0-17104 GCA_051306295.1 Candidatus Limnocylindrales bacterium | reverse complement strand
GATCGGGACCTGGAGGGCGATCGTCAGGACGTTGTTCGCCTGCAGGTCGTCCACACCGTCCTCGGCCGCGAGCGGGATGACATGCGCGCCGTTGAACGGGCGCAGGCCCCCGAGGTCGAAGATGGAGCCGAGATCGACGAAGAACGGGTCATCGCGCTGTCCGGCGAAGACCGTGAAGCCGCCATCGAGCGACTTGGTCGCCTTGGCGGCCGTTGCGTCGTAGTTCGGGTTCGAGCGGGGACCGACGTTGGTCGGAGCGACCGGGAGGCCGGTGCCCAGGACCTTGCTGTTGCCGTTCTCGTAGATGCGGGTGAGGGTGTATGTCTGGCGGACATTGAGATCGACGTCGTTCGGTCCGGTCACCTGGCCGGTGTTGTACAGGAACGTGCCCTTGTTCCGAACGACGGTCTTGAACTGGAAGCGATAGGTGATGTCGGCCTTCGCATCACGGTCGTTGTCGATCTTGATGGTGTACCGGACGTTGGGGTCGAACTGCCAGAAGTTCGGGCCGCCGGCCGGGTCCTGCATCGGGCTGACGTTGATCGCCAGGTTGACCTTGGACGGGCTGGCGCCGTCGACCCACGCGAACACGTCGGTGTGGTCGGCGGCGGCGTCCGCGGCGATGAGTGGCGCTTCACGGTGTGAAGCGGCGAAGACGGGCGCGACGGTTCCCGCCGCGATGAGCAGCGCGCCGACGATGCCGACCGCTCTCCTGGATGTACCCACGAACTGGACCTCCTCGATGGACCACTTGGATCTGAGTACCCCGAACGACCCCGTTCCGGAACCGGCGTCCCACCGGGCATACCGACGGGTGTACGCAGCCGCCCTCCCGACGGATGCATCCCGATAGGTCATCCGCCCGATACGGCTGACGGGCGGCGATGCGCTAGGCTCCGTCCCGCATGCGAGACCTCACCGAGCGCGCCCTGGACACCGCTACCGCCCTGGGCGCCGGCTATGCCGAGGTGCGCGTCGTGCGCCGGCGCGACGAGTCGATCGCGATCAAGACCGGTCGGGTCGAGGGCGTCGCCTCGGGCGAGAGCGAGGGCTTCGGCGTCCGCGTGCTGCTCGATGGCGCGTGGGGCTTCGCCTCTTCGCACGTCCTGGGACTTGACGAAGCGGATCGCATCGCCGCCGAGGCGGTCCGCATCGCCCGCGCCAGCGCGACCGCCCTGCGCGACGCCGCCGTGCTGGACGACCGGTCGCCGGCCCACGGGACCTACGAGACGCCCATCGTCGAGGACCCCTTCAGCGTGCCGCTGGAACGCAAGATCGCCGACCTGCTCGCCGCCGATCAGGCCGCGGCCCGCGTCAAGGGCATCGCCTTCACGGAATCGATGTACGCGGCGCAGCGCGAATGGAAGACTTTCGCCGCGTCCGACGGCTCGTACACCGAACAGACGATCACCCACGTCGGGTCCGGGGTGGAGGCGAATGCGGTCGACGGCGACGAGCACCAGCGACGCAGCTATCCCGACTCGGGCGGCGGCTGGCAGGCGGCCGGGTACGAGTACATCCGCGGCCTGAGTCTCGCCGAGCACGCCGAGCCGCTGGCCGACGAAGCCGTCGCGTTGCTGACCGCGCCCCAGTGCCCGAGCGGTCGATTCACCATCGTCCTGGACCCCTCGCAGCTCTATCTCCAGGTCCACGAGTCGTGCGGCCACCCGACGGAGCTCGACCGGGTCTATGGCACGGAGGCGAGCTACGCCGGCACGAGCTTCCTCACGACCGACAAGCTCGACGAGGGCTTCCGCTACGGATCCGACCTGGTGACGATCGTCGCCGATGCCACGGCACCCGGCGGTATGGGCACGTTCGGCTGGGACGATGAAGGCGTGGCGGCCCAGGCCGTGCCGCTGGTCCAGGACGGGATCTTCGTCGGCTACCTGAGCTCGCGCGAAACCGCACCGCGGATCGGCCGACGGAGCGGCGGCGCCATGCGCGCGGACGGCTGGAACCGCATCCCGCTGATCCGGATGACGAACATCAACCTGCTCCCCCGCCCCGGGATGAGCCTGGACGAGATCGTCGCCGACACCGACGACGGCCTGTATCTCTCATCGAACCGGTCGTGGTCCATCGACGACCGGCGGCTGAACTTCCAGTTCGCGACCGAGGTCGCCTACGAGATCAAGGGCGGCAAGAAGGGCCAACTGTTCAAGAACCCGACCTATACCGGCATCACCTACGAGTTCTGGCGGTCGTGCGATGCGGTCGGCGACGCGTCGAGCTACGTGATGCTGGGCACCCCGAACTGCGGCAAGGGCGAGCCCGGGCAGACCGGGCACGTCGGCCACGCGGTGCCGGGCGCCCGGTTCCGCGACGTCCAGGTCGGCGTGGGCAAGTGGTAGGCCGGGTAGGCCGGCTGAGCCCGGCGGCGCACCCGTGAACGACGAACGGGCCCACGACGCGCTGGCCCTGGCCGAACGCGCGCTGAGCCACGCGATGCGCGAGGGAGCCACGGAAGCCGAGGCCCTGGTCATCACCGAGGACGCGGCCCTCACCCGCTTCGCCAACAGCCAGATCCACCAGAACGTTGCCGAGACCAACGTGACCGTGAACCTGCGCTTCGTCGTCGGCAAGCGGGTCGGTGTCGCGTCCAGCGGCCGGACGGACGAGGAGGGGCTGCGCACCCTGGCCGCCAACGCCGCCGCGATCGCCCGGGTCGTGGAAGAGCTCGACGACTGGTCCGGCCTCCCCGAGCCGACGCCCATCGAGGAGGTCACGGCCGCCTACGCGTCGGCGACCGCCGACTACTCCCCGGAGGCCCGGGCAGAGGGCGTTCGGGCGGTCATCGCCGCGGCGGACGTCGCGGGCGTCACGGCCTACGGCTCGTTCTCCACGGGCACGGAATCCACGGCCGTGGCCAACTCCAGGGGCATCCGTGCCGGCGGGACGCGGACCGTGGCCCAGCTCCTGACCGTGTCGATGGGCCCGGGCGGCGGCACCGGCTACGCGGAGCAGGCCGCCGTCGACGCGACGAGCATCGATGCCGCGGCGATCGGCCGCGAGTCGGCGCAGAAGGCGCAGGCGACCGCCAACGCGGTCGCCATCGAGGCCGGCGACTACCCGGTCGTCCTCGAGGAGTACGCCGTCGTCGACCTGCTCGACATGCTCGGCTATCTCGGGTTCTCGGCGCTCGCGGTCCAGGAGGAGCGCAGCTTCGTCGAGATCGGCCGGCGGATCGGCAGCGACCTCGTGTCGATCGTCGATGACGGGCGTGATCCGGCCGGCCTGCCGATGGCGTTCGACTACGAAGGCGTGGCGAAGCAACGCGTCACGTTGTTGGAGGCGGGCATCTGCCGCGGGGTCGTGCACGACGCGCAGACCGCGGCTCGCGACGGCGTGACCTCGACCGGCCACGGCCTACCGGCCCCGAACCCGTACGGGCCATTCCCGCTGAACCAGGTGATGGCCGCCGGCGACGCCTCGCGGGCAGATCTCATCGCAGGCCTGGACCGCGGCCTGCTCGTGACTCGATTCCACTACACGAACCCGGTCCATCCCAAGCTCGCCATCGTCACGGGCATGACCCGCGACGGCACGTTCCTCGTCGAGGACGGCAAGATCGTCGGCCCGGTCAAGAACCTGCGCTTCACCCAGAGCTACCTCGATGCGATGGCCGGCGCCGTGGCCGTAGCGCGCGAACGGAAGACCCTCAAGGGCTTCCTCGGCGGGGCGGTCGTGCCGGCCCTGCGCCTGGAAGGCTGGACGTTCACGGGCACCACCGAGCACTGACATCCGCGGCGCCGATCGTCGGGCGTCAGGTCGGCTGCCGTGCGCAACGTGGTCGCCCACCGCGCCGGGTGACGGTCTCAGATTCCCCGCGGCTCGATGGGCTGGCGCATCACGGCCGGGCTCGACTCGCGGACGACCAGGCTCGGCTCGAAGCGGCGGACGACGTTGTCGGACAGGCCGCCGCCGTCGAAGCTCGCGCGGATGATCTCGGCGATCGTGTCCGTCATCTCGCGAAGCGGCTGGTGGATGGTCGTGAGCGTGGGGCTCGCGAGCGCAGCGAAGCCGACATCATCGAACCCGGTCACGCGGAAGTCCGCGGGAACGCTGCCGCCGTGCCTTTGGACCGCCGCGATGACGCCGAGCGCGATGACGTCCGCATCGGTGACGATGGTGGCCGACCCGACCCCTTCGTCCAGCAGGGCGCTCATCGCCTGATTGCCGAACTCGAACGTGAAGGAGCCGAGGATGCGCCGCGCTTCCGGGAATGCGGCCGAGAACGTGTCCAGGCGCTCGTGGGCGGATGACGCGGACGGTCGGGCACCGATGAAGATCACCGGCTGATGCTGTAGGTCGGCCGCGCTCCGGACATGGTCGATCACGAGGCGCATCCCGTGACGGTTGTCGCAACCGACATAGTTGGTCTCCACCGTGGGCGTGAGGCGGTCGACCTGGATCGTGACGACCGACTGGCTGGCAAGGCGGACGCTCGACGCACTCTGGATCTCGTCGCACGGGACCAACACGAGACCATCCACCCGCCGACCGAGGAACGAAGTGATCCCACGCCGCTCGGTGTCGAGGTCGTTGTCGGCGGAGTAGACGTACACATCGATCTCTGAACGCCCGAACGACCGGCTCGCCTCCTGGGCGAGTGACGCGAAGAACGGATTCTCGAGGTCGGGGACGACCATTCCGATGGAGTGGCTCCGGCCCTGCCGAAGCGCTCGGCCGAGCAGGTTGGCGCTGTATCCGAGCTCGTCCGCCGCGGCCATGACACGGTCCCGCAGTTCGTGCGCGACCGGCCGATTGCCGTTGAGCACGCGGGATACCGTCGCGATCGAGACCTTCGCGTGTGCCGCGACATCGTGGATCGTGGCCCGTTTCGGCCGGCGGCCGGGCATCGTCCTCCCTCGCATTCCTGACGTCACCAGGGCGAGATCATCCCTTGACACCACCGGCCCTGTGACCCCAATGTAGTCTAGCGCCTCGGAAAACCTTTTCCAGACGTTTCCCAGACAGCAGGAGGAGAGACTTCATGGGCAAGAGGAGTCCGCGGACGGGCCGCCTGTTGGCGGTTCTCACCGTGGTGAGCCTGGTGCTCGCGGCATGCTCGAGCGGTGGCGCTGCCACTTCCTCGAACGCTGCGGGTGGCAAGGCCTGCACGATCGGCATGACGCAGATCAACCAGACGGCGGTCTTCTTCACGCAGATGAACGAGGGCGCCGATCAGGCGGCGAAGGACGCCGGCTGCACGCTGTCGATCGCCAATGCGAACAATGATTCGGCGAAGCAGAACAGCGACATCGAAGCCTTCGTCTCGCAGGGCGTGACCGGCCTCATCGTGGTGGCGATCGACGTGAACGGCGTCCTGCCGGCCGTCAAGGCCGCCCGCGACAAGGGGATCAAGGTCGTCGCCATCGACGCGAAGCTCGAGGACGGCACCGTCGAGACGTTCGTCGGCGTCGACAACTCGAAGGCCGGCGAGCAGATCGGCCAGTGGGCCGTCGACAACGGGCTCGCCAAGGACAAGACGTACGGTGTCGTCGACGCCCGTAACTCGTTCATCCAGAACCAGCGCGAAGACGCCTACAAGAAGGTCGTGGACGCCGCCGGCGCGACGTACACACAGAGCGTCAGCGGCGACAACGTCCAGGAGAAGGCCGCGGCGGCGGCGCAGAACCTGGTCACGGCCCAGGCCGATCTCGGCGTCGTCTACACGACCGGGGAGCCGGCCACGGTCGGCGCGGCAGCCGCCCTCGCCGGCAACGCGACGACCAAGATCGTCGGCTGGGACCTCACCAAGGAAGTCATCGCCTGCGTCGACAGCGGCCTGTGCGCCGCCATCGTCCAGCAGGACCCCAAGCAGGAGGGTGTCGAAGCCGTCAACGAGCTCAAGAGCCTCATCGACGGCGGCGCCGCCAAGGGGTTCATCGACGTGCCGATCACGATCGTCACGAAGGAAAACGTCGAGCCCTACCGGGCCGTCTTCCCCTGAGCCACAGGAGCTGACCGGGAGGTACACCGCGTGACGGCCTCTCCTGACGTGGTGTGCCGCGTCGAGATGATCGACATCCGCAAGAGCTTCGGTGCGATCGAGGCGCTGCGCGGGGTGAACCTCCAGGTCCGACCCGGCGAGGTCGTCGGCCTCGTCGGCGACAACGGCGCCGGCAAGTCCACGCTGATGAAGATGCTGTCCGGAGCGGAGATCCCAGACTCCGGACGCATCCTCATCGACGGCGAGGCGCTGCCGCTCACAGGCCCGGGCTCGTCCCGGGCGCACGGCGTCGAGATGGTCTATCAGGACCTGGCCCTGTGCAACGATCTGGACGTCGCGGCGAATCTCTTCCTGGGGCGCGAGCTCTACGACAGGTTCACCCGCCGTCTCCGACACAAGGCGATGCACGCCGCGGCAGCGGCGCACCTCGAGCGGCTGCACATCCGCGTCAGCCGCACCGACCAGAACGTGGCGACGCTCTCGGGCGGCCAGCGCCAGGCCGTCGCGATCGCGCGTTCGGTCACCTTCGACCCGAAGGTCCTCGTCCTCGACGAGCCGACGGCCGCCCTGGCCGCGCGTGAGGTCGAGACGGTCCTCCAACTGATCCGGGACATCTCTGCCCGCGGCGTGAGCGTCATCCTGATCACCCATCGGCTACAGGACCTGTTCGAGGTTGCCGACCGGTTCGTCGTCGTGTACGAGGGAATCATCTGGCGCGACATGGCCCCGACCGACACGGATCTGGCCGGTCTCGTGTCCGCGATGATGGGCAAGTGACGACTCACCCCGACCCTGCGCGGACCGTCGCCCCCGGTCCTCGTCGGGCGCGGCTCGCCGAGCGGGTGTCCGCACACTTCGGGGTCGTGTCGATCTTCGTCGTCTTCTCGGTCCTGTTCGCCTTCTTCAGCGTCCAGACAACGGCGTTCCTCACGGCCGACAACCTCGTGAACGTCGGCCGCCAGATCGCGCCCACCATCGTGGTCGCGACGCTCATGACGTTCGTGATCACGACCGGCGCGATCGATCTCTCGGTCGGGTCCGTCGTAGGCCTGAGCGCGGCGCTGATCGGGCTGCTTGCCAAGTCCGGCGATCCCCTGCTCGCGCTCCTCATCCCCCTCGGTGTCGGCGCGGCGATCGGCTTCGCCAACGGCTGGCTGACGGCATACAGCAAGCTCCAGTCGTTCATCGTCACCCTGGCGGCGCTGACGGCCGTGCGCGGAGTCGCGCTGCTGTTGACGCAGGGCTACAGCACGCCGATCGAGGTCGACTGGATCCTCGCGATCGGCCAGGCCCAGTTCCTCGGCGTCTTCGTCGCGACGTGGATCGCGGTCGTCGTCGCGATCGCCGGGTGGTACATCCTCTCGCAGACGCGCTATGGGCGCTACATCGTGGCGGTCGGCTCGAATGCCGAGTCGCTGCGCCGGTCCGGCGTGGACATCCGCCGCGTCCAGCTCGTCGCCTTCGTCGCCACGAGCGTGATCGCTGCGTTCGCCGGGATCATGGTCGCCGCGCGCCTGGCGAGCGGGTCGTCCAACTCGGGCACCGGGTTCGAACTCGAGGTCATCACGGCGGTCGTCCTCGGCGGGACCAGCCTCCTGGGCGGACGCGGGTCGATCGTGGGGACGGTCCTCGGGGCGATGACCCTCGGGATCATCGCCAATGGGCTCGTCCTGCTCCACTTCGACGTCTACTGGGTCCCCATCATCCAGGGAGTCATCCTCGTGGTCGCCATCTTCCTCAACAGCAAGCTGTTCGGGCGGCTGCTCGGAAGCTTCCGATGACCCGGGTGGTCACCGTCACCGGTCCCGTCGCCTCGACGGAACTCGGAACCTGCCTCAGTCACGAGCACATCCTCAACGACGTGACGAGCTGGTGGCACCGGACCGAGTCGCTCGGGCTCGATCCGGACGAGTTCGCCCGCAAGAAGGTCGGACTCGACGACGTCTGGGACCTTCGCCACGACCCGTTCGGCAACCTCGACAACTGCCGGCTCGATGACCTGGAGGTCGCCATCGAGGAGGTCGCCCGGTTCGCCGCGCTCGGTGGCCGGACGATCATCGAGGCGACCGGGCTGAGCATCGGCCGGGACCTGGCCGGGTTGCGCACGGTCAGCCAGCGATCCGGCGTCCAGATCGTGGCTGGGACCGGCTTCTATCTCGAGGCCTCCCAGCCCGCGGAGATCGCGTCAAGCACCGTCGATCGGCTCGCGGAGCTGATCCTCGCGGACATCCGGGATGGACAGGACGGCGTCCGCCCGGGGATCATCGGCGAGATCGGCGTCAGCGACCGGTTCACGGACGCCGAACAGCGCAGCCTGCGGGCCGCCTGCCTCGCCCAGCGCGAGACGGGGCTCCCGATGCAGGTCCACCTGCCGGCCTGGTTCCGCCTCGGCCACGATGTCCTCGATCTGGTCGAAGGGATGGGGGTGGCGCCCTGCGCCGTGGTGCTCTGCCACATGAATCCCTCGGGCCCGGATCCTGCGTACCAGCGCCGCCTGATGGATCGCGGAGCCTGGGTCCAGTACGACATGGTCGGCGCGGAGCTGTTCTACGCGGACCAGGGGGTCCAGTGCACGTCCGACGAGCAGGATGCCGCGAACATCGCCGCGCTGGTGCGCGGCGGCTTTGGAGGGCGGCTGCTCATCTCATCGGACATCTTCCTCAAGAGCCTGCTCCGGCGGTACGGCGGGCCCGGTTACGGGCACGTGCTGCAGTACTTCGTCCCGCGCCTGGAGCGGCATGGACTGAACGCGGACGAGGTCGAGCAGCTGCTCGTCCGGAACCCGCGATACCTGTTCGAGCAAGCGGAGGCGTGCTGATGGCCCGGGTCCTGTTGGCCGGTGAGTCGTGGATCTCGCAGGCGACGCATTTCAAGGGGTTCGACAGCTTCACGAGCGTCACCTTCCATACCGGCGCCGACGAATACATCGCCGCGCTGGCCCGGCAGGGGATCACGGTCGAGCAGATGTACGCGCACGACGTCCCGGAGCGCTTCCCCCAGGATCTTGAGGCGCTGTCCGCATACGATGTCGTGATCCTGTCGGACATCGGGGCCAACTCGTTCCTCCTCCCGCCGTCGACGTGGATCCACGGCCGGTCGGGAACGAATCGCCTTCGCCTGCTGGCGGACTGGGTCCATGGCGGCGGCGGTCTCATGATGGCGGGCGGCTACATGAGCTTCCAGGGATTCCAGGCCCGTGCGAACTTCGCTCGCTCGCCACTCGCCGCGGTGCTTCCGGTCGAGATGTCCGACTACGACGACCGGGTCGAGGCGCCGGAGGGGATCCGGCCCGCTCTCGTGGCTCCCGACCATCCGGTCGGCGCGGCCTGGCGCGGAGAGGCCCCCGCCATCCTCGGCTACAACCGCGTGCACGCCAAGTCGGACGCCGCCCTCGTCGCGACGGTCGGCGAGGACGTGCTGATCGCGACCGGCGAGTACGGCAGCGGTCGCTCGCTGGTCTGGACGACCGACATCGGTCCGCACTGGTGCCCGGTCGAGCTCTCCCGCTGGGACGGGTTCGAGCCGCTGATGGCGGCCATGATCCGCTGGCTTCGCCGCGACGCCTGATGACCGGTCCCGAGGGATCCAGCGCCCGGCCGATCCCGGTCATCCTCGACTGCGACCCCGGTCACGACGACGCGATCGCGATCCTGCTCGCCGTCGCCTCGCCGGCCATCGACCTGCTCGCGGTGACGACCACCTTCGGCAACTGCTCGGTCGATGACGCGACGCGGAACGCCCTGCGAATCCTCACCCTCGCCGGGGCGACGGACGTCCCGGTCGCCCAGGGCGCGCGGCGATCGCTCGCGGGAGACACGGAGCTCGGCAACTACGTCCACGGCGTGAGCGGCCTCGACGGCCCGGATCTGCCCGAACCTGGTTTCGCGGTCGAGTCGGTCACGGCGGTCGAGCTGATGGAGCGGGTGATCGCCGAGGCGACCGAGCCCGTCACGCTCGTTGCCACAGGGCCGATCACGAACGTCGCGAGCCTCCTGCAGCGCGGCGTGGCGGAGCAGGCCGCGATCCACGAGGTGATCTTCATGGGCGGCTCTGTCGACCGCGGCAACCACACCCCCACGGCCGAGTTCAACACGTACGCCGACCCGGAGGCGCTCGCCATCGTCCTCGCCTCCGGGCTGCCGGTCCGGATGGTCGGCCTGAACCTGACGCACCAGGCACTCGCAACCCCGGTCGTCGTCGACCGTATGCGCGCGATGGACCACCAGGTGGGGCGTGTCGCTGCGGCGTGGATGGGATTCTTCGGCTCGTCGTACCGGGCCATCTGGGAGTTCGATGCGCCGCCGGTTCACGACCCGTGCACCGTCGCCGCGCTGATCCAGCCCGGTCTCGTCGGTTGGCGTGGGGCATTCGTCGCGGTCGAGCTGCGCGGCGAATGGACTCGCGGTACGACGGTGGTCGACCTGCACGACCGCTACCGTCGATCGACCAACGCGGAGGTGGCGATGACCCTCGACGCGCCTGGCTATTGGGACCTCGTGCTCGGCGCGATCGACGCCCTTGGGCGGCAAGCGTGACCGATCCGCGCGGGCGGGTCTGTGTCGTTGGCTCCATCAACATCGACACGACCTACCTGGTGCCCGCGATCCCGCGGCCGGGCGAGACGGTTCTCGCCGTCGACAAGGTGGTCGCGCCCGGTGGAAAGGGCGCAAACCAGGCGGCCGCCGCCGCCGCGATGGGAAGCCGGGTCGCATTCGTCGGCAGGGTCGGCGACGATCCCGAGGCGGCGCTCGCGATCGGGTCGCTGACGCAGCACGGCGTCGATGTCTCGCAGCTCCTGAGCATCGCGGGATCCGCCACGGGGACCGCGGTGATCCTTGTCGCCCAGGGCGGCGAGAACGTGATCGCCGTCGACCCCGGGGCCAACCGGATGCTCACGCCGGAGTCCGTCGAAGCGCACCTCGCCATGACCACGTATGACGTGATCCTCGCTCAGCTGGAGATCGATCCGGCCGCGGTCCTGGCGGCCGCGCGAAGCCGGCGCGGGGCAACGTTCGTCCTGAACCCGGCACCGATCCTCGCGGACCATGCGATGACCCGGGAGCTTCTCCGGCACACCGACATCCTCGTGCCCAACAGGCCCGAACTCGGACGCCTCGTCGGCGGGCCGGCACCTGCCACGCGCGAGGAGCTTGACCGGGCCGTCGACGCCGTCGACTTCGATGGCATCATCGTCGTCACGCTGGGGGCCGAAGGCGCGGTGGTATACGACGGCGCCGCGGCGGGCCGACGCAGGACGGCGATCGAGCCGGTCCGAGTGAAGACCGTCGACACGACGGGCGCCGGCGATGTCTTCTGCGGCGTCCTGGCATTCGGCCTGGCAAAGGGGGAAGATGTCGTCGAAGCGGCGCGGCGGGCGAACGAGATAGCGTCGCGCACCACGACGGTCGTTGGCGCGCGCGTGCCGGCAGGGTTGTTCGGGCCGGCAGGTCCGCAACCCGAGGGTGGAGTCTCAATCCGACCGTCATGATCGCTCGGTCGAAGCGCACGTCATCGGAGTGGTCAGGCCGACGATCGGGGTCATGATCGGATACGGGGTGTTGCGCCTCGGAGATTCGGTGGGTCGGGCCATCGTGCCGACGCAGCTCGTGTCCTGCGGTCGTGCCGGCCCTGCGCCTGCAAGGCCGGACGTTCAGGGGCACCCCCGAGCACCAAGCCGGATCGCCCGTTCACCGTCGGTCGGCCCTTCGCTGAGCGCAGCAGGCGACCGGGCGCCGACTTCGTGGCCGTCGATCGCTTCGCTGATCGGCTCGGATGACGGCGCGCAGACCGTTCGGACGTCGATCCGTTCGCTGGGCGCATGATCCGACCGAATCGCCGGTCGTTTGCTTCGTCTGGCGAACTGCGGCCGGGATCGCTGATCCTGATCGGGGTGATGATGCGCATCGAGCGACGCTCGCGGGCCCGCGACGAGGAGGTCCGGATCGCGGCCCTGGCACCGCGTGCCGAACCGGGCACCGTCGAGGCACGACCGGGCGGCATCAGCGCCGCGACCCCCTTGGATCCGCCGGCGCCGGCGCCGCCACAACGACCGCACCCGGTCCAGCAGCGACCGATCAGGGCCGCCACCGGGGCGGCGAGCCTGGGCCCCACGGTGCGCGACGTGCCGTCCGTGCTCCACGACGCCGGCCCGAACCAGCGGCGGACCCCGACCTGCCGCCGACGACCGCGATCCCAGCCGACGCCGGGCTGCGCCTGAACGTCACCGTGGCCGACGACGGCGGACTCATCGCCGAACTGGGTGGTGAATCGGAAGTCATCACCATGGACGCACTCCGGGAGGCTGGCTCAGCCCTCACCCGCGCAGGCGGCTCGGCCGTGATCATCCCCGGCTCGTCGACCGAGAGTCACCGGATCGCTGAGGAGGTTGCTGGGACCCTCCGCGGCCTCGGGGTCGCGACGAACCTGCAGCCATAGGCGACTCGCGCGCTACATCCGCTGTCGTCGCAGGTCGTCGTCCGTCGCGGTTGCGGTACGCTCGGGCCTCCTGAACCGCCCACGACGAGCCGCCCGGAGGATCCATGCCCGCCCCGCTCCCCGCCTTCGATGTCGAGGCCCTGCGGGCCGAGTTCCCGGCGCTCGCCCGGCGCGGACCCGACGGCCAGCCGGCTGCCTTTCTGGACGGTCCGGGCGGCACGCAGGTCCCGCAGCGCGTCATCGACGCCGTGAGCGACTACTACACGCACGCCAACGCCAACGCGGGCGGCGCCTTCGCGACCAGCGAGGCGAGCGACGCCATGGTCGACGAGGCGCACGCCGCCGTCGCCGACTTCCTGGGCGCCGGCAGCCCGGACGAGATCAAGTTCGGCTACAACATGTCGACGCTCACCCTGCACATGGGGCGGAGCATCGGTGCCACGCTCAAGCCCGGCGACGAGATCGTGGTCACGACCCTGGACCACGAGGCCAACGTCAGCACCTGGGAGGCGATGGCCGCCGATCGCGGCGTGACCGTGCGCAAGGTCGACATCCACGAGGACGACCTGACCCTGGACCTCGAGGACCTCGAATCGAAGCTCAACGCGAACACCAAGCTCGTCGCTGTCGGCTATGCCAGTAACGCGGTCGGCACGATCAACCCGGTCGGCGAGATCGTCGCCCGCGCCCACGAGGTCGGGGCGCTGAGCTTCATCGATGCCGTCGCGTACGCGCCGCACGGCCCGATCGATGTCCGGGCGCTCGATACCGACTTCCTGGTGTGCAGCGCCTACAAATGGTTCGGGCCGCATCTCGGTGCCCTGTACGGCAAGGCCGAGGTGTTCGACCGCCTGCCCGCGTTCAAGGTGCGCCCCGCGCACGACCGGTTCGAAACCGGCACCGCCAACTTCGAGGGCATCGCCGGGACGCTGGCCGCCACCGACTACCTGCGCGACATCGGTCGGTCGTATGGGGACGTGGCGGGCGCAGCGGGGGCCGCCGACGCGAGCGAGCGGCGGCGCGAACTCGTGGCCGGGATGACCGCCATCGTGGACTACGAGCGGACGCTGGTCGCGCAGCTCATCGCCGGGCTGGCGGCCCTGTCGGGCGTGACGATCCACGGCATCACGGATCCGGGGCGCGGCGCGGAGCGGGTGCCCACCGTGTCCGTGTCGCTCGACCGGGTCGGGCCGCGCGCGGCCGCCGAGGCGCTGGGGCGGCAGGGCATCTACGCCTGGGACGGCGACTTCTACGCGACCGGCCTCATCGAGCGCCTGGGCAAAGCCGAGACGGGCGGCGTGCTGCGCCTGGGCCTCGTCCACTACAACACCGCGGACGAGGTGGACCGCACCCTGGCGGCGCTCGAGAGGCTGCTCGGCTGATCGATGTCGATCGTCGAGGGCTATCACTACGAACCGATGGTCGGCGACCCCGACGACCATCGACCGGCCACGACCTGGGCGCTCCTCGTCGACCCCGGTGACGCCAATGGCCGCGTCGACGACCTGGCGGTCATCGCTGAGCGCGTCGGGCCGGGCGATCGCATCCCCCTTCACGTCCACCGCGTCAACGAGGTGATCCTGGCCCACGGACCGGGTCGGTTCCGACTCGGCGAGGAGGAGCGGTCCGTTCACGATGGCGCCGTCATCTTCATCCCGGCGGGCGTCCCACACGGGTTCCACAACGACGGCGACACGGCGCTGCCGCTCCAGGCCGTGTTTCCGACAACGCGCGTCTGGATGCGCTACCTGGAACGCAACGCCGCCCCCGGCACAGAGGCCGACGGGCCGGCTGGCGCCGTCACGTACGACTTCCGGACCGGTGCGGTCGAATCCGATCCGGTTTGACGACCTGTCTATCATCCGCATCGGCCGGCGCCCGTCCGGCAGACTCGACTCGCACCCGGGGGTACCTCGATCATGACTTCCACGCGCCGCGGCGGCCTGACCGTCGCCCTGACCTTGCTGGCCGTCGCGTTGGCGGCCTGCGGTGGAGGAACGGCCACCGCCACGCCTGACCCGGCCGCGACGCCCACACCGGCGCCGACTGCGACGGCGGCAGCCGGAGAGCCCACGCCGACCGCCACTCCCGACGGGGCGATCCCGACCTTCGACCTGTCCGGGTTGGTCAACAACCTCGAGGGCGTGGACTCGTATCGGATCGCGATCACCAGCAACGGCACAGCCGTGTACAGCGCCATCGTCGTCACGAAGCCCGTCCTGTCCCGAGACGTGACGACCGACGACGGGACGCGCATCGTGGTCATCGGCGATGAGGCCTGGATCGGGCGGGGCGATGTCCTGCAGCCAGCCCCGCCGGAGATGGCCACGCCGATGCTCGCCGCCTTCGACCCGATCCTGCTCATGGGCGCCTTCGCGACGCCGGGCGCAATGAATGGCGCAACGGAGATCGGGACCGAGGAGAAGAACGGCGTGCAGGCACGCCACTTCCAGGTCCAGGCCGATTCGATGGTCGGGGCGATCGCGTCGATGCCGCCCGGCTCGGCGATCGAGATGTGGGTCGCCGACGCGGGCTACCTCGTCTCGCTGAGCGTCAGCGGCGCCGGCGAGGGCGCCTTCACGATGGACGTCACGGACGTCAACGACGCCTCGAATGTCGTCGAGCGTCCGAGTTGACCGCTCGCCCGTAACCATGTCGTGACGGTCGGGTCCCATCGTGGGGCCATGAGTCGCCTCCCTTCAGCCCACGGCTCGGTGCACGGCGGGGCGATCGCGACCGCCGTGCTGTGCATCGCCAGCCTCGCCCTGTCCGCGTGCGGATCGGTCCCGACCCCGACCATCGTGGCCCCGTCGGCGGCCGTCCAGCCGCGCCCGATCGTCATCGATGCGGACATGGACCACAGCGATCTGGCCGCCATCGCCGTGCTCCTGCGCGATCCGACCGTCGATGTCCGTGCGATCACGATCTCCGGGACCGGGCTCGTCCATTGCGCCGGCGGGCGACGGGTGACCCGCTACCTGCTCGAGCAGATGGGCGTCCCGGACATCCCGTTCGCCTGCGGCCGCGAGAACGGCGGACCTGACGCCCGACCGTTCCCGGACGAGTGGCGCGCCGTGGCCGATGACGCCTACGGCCTGGAGATCCCGCCGCAGCCACAATCCGGGCTGCCACCGGACGCCACGACCGTGCTCCTGGAGGCCGTCGCAACCAGCCCCAGCGCGCCGACGATCGTGGCCCTGGGACCGTGGACGAATCTCGAGGACGCCTTTGCTGCGGACCCGACCGTGGCCGATCGGATCGCCGGCATCCACACGATGCTGGGCGTCGTGGATGCTCCCGGCAACGTGTTCGTCGATGGTCGGTCTGGGGCGGATCCCCTGGAATGGAATGCCTTCGCCGACCCGTCTTCGGTCAGCGCGGTGTTCGCGACGGATGTCCCGATCGATCTCATCCCGCTCGATGCCACGGACGATGTCCCGGTCCCGGCGGACCTCGCGGATCGCCTGGCCGAGGACCACACGGGCGCCGGCGCGGACCTGATGTACGAGTTGCTGGTCCGCAACCCGTCACGCCTCCGCGCCGATGAGGGCCAGCAACTCTGGGACGAGCTTGCTGCCCTGGCGCTGGGCGCGCCGGACCTCGTCACGTGGGAGCCAGCCACCCTGATGGTCGGCGACGGCGGGCGCCTCACCCGTGACGATGCCGGCCACGCCGTCCGGGTCGCCGTCGCGGCCGATCGGCCCGCCGTCGAGCAGGCGCTCCTGGCCGCCCTCCGGCGGGGAGCGGCCCGGGTGACCCCGTTCCAGCTGGCGGGCGAGATCGACGCGACGTTCGATGGCACGACCTGTCGGACGACGACGAGCGGCGCCGACGCCCGTGCCGGTTTCGTGGCCGGGTTGTACCGCCTTCGGTACACCGGGCCTGCCGGCGTGCCATCCGGCGTGACCGTGATCGGCGTCCAGGCCCCGAAGCGTTGGGCCGACCTCGTCTCGTGGCTCGCGACGATAGACATCTCCAAGGGACAGGAGCCGCCGGCATGGATCCAGATGGCGGCGTCCGTCGCGGATGAGGCGGGAACGGGCACCGCTGTGACGGCGGCCGGGCCCATCCCGGCCGGCACGGTCGGACCGGTCTGCCTGTCCGGCATGTGGCCGGATCTGACGTTCGTGCCGGGTACGCCGTTCGAGGTCACAGACCGACCGTAGACGGCCAGTCCTAGGTCGCGGCCAGCATCCAGATCCCGGGATCCGGGTCCGCCGGATCGCCGCCGACCTCGGCGAAGGCCGCCACCGCGCGGCGCAGATGGACCAGCGCGTCGTCCTCCCGTCCGGCCGCGTGGAGGATATCGGCCAGATGGTTCTCCACCGCGGCCTCCAGGTGCCGATCGCCGATCCGGCGGCACTCGTCGACGGCCGCCTCGCCCTGGTCCAGCGCCACGTCCAGGTCGCCGGCCGCCGCGGCCGTCAGCGCCAGTCCGGTCCTGGCAGCGACCAGGGCCGTCGGGTCCGCGTCGCTGGAGGTCGCCGCCATGGCCAGCCGGAACGCGTCCCGAGCGTCATCGATCGCGCCGCGATCCAGCGCGATGAAACCCGCGATCCGGTGCGCGGCGCCTCGGGCCGCCTCGTCATCCGAGGCCGCCGCCGCGTCGATGGCCTCGTCGGCTGCGATCCGGGCCCCGAGCGGATCGCCGGCGCGTCGCCGGACCGTGGCGCGGTCGGCCAGCAGCCGGATCCGCAACGCCGACGCCGGCCA
>JBPPMZ010000061.1:0-6919 GCA_051306295.1 Candidatus Limnocylindrales bacterium | reverse complement strand
CCTGGACGAAGGCCAGCTTCTCGAGCGCCACGTGGACGCTCGGGTCGAGGATGATCGTGTGCAGGGGCAGGCGGCCGGCGTTGGCGTCGGCGTAGATCTCGTGGTAGCGCTTCCAGTCCGCGAGGGTCAGGTTCCACGCCTCGGCGAGGAAGCCGCCGACGACGAGACCCGTGACGCCCATCTCGACATAGGCGTCGACGTTCTTCCGGATTCCGGCCACGTCGAGCTGGTAGTCCGGCGTGAACGGCGTCAGCGGACATTCGTAGAAGTCGATGATCGTCGACTTGGCCCAGGCCTTGGCGTCGGATCGGGTGTACGGAAGCTTGGTGGCAGTGCGCATCAGATATCGAACCTCGCTGACGATTGCGTGATGACAGGTTGCGGATCAGAGGACGCCGTTGGCGCTGAGCACCTCCTCGATGTGTGCCCGCTCCTGGTCCGTGGGATAGGCGGTGAACGGCGGCCGCACGGGCCCACCGGCCAGGCCGAGCAGCTGGGCCCAGTACTTCAACCCGGCGAGGGTGTAGGTCCCGCGATTGACGAGATTCCAGACGAGCAGGTCCTCGAGCAGGTCGCGGACCGGATCGAGCGTCGCCGACACTCGCATCGCCGTCCCGATGTCGCCGTCGAGCGCCGCTCGCTCGTATTCGAGGATCGTCGAGCGCCGTCGGCCGTAGAGCATCTTCTCGGCCGTCCCGAACTGCGGCAGTGGGCCGAATCGGGCGAGGTCCTGGGCCCGGAAACGCTCCGATGGCTCGAGCACCAGCAGGCAATCCCCGTACTCCCGGCGCAGCTTGAGCGTGTCGCCGTAGTTCATGACCGCGTGCTTGATGCCGACGACCGTCTCGATCTCGGCAAGGCGACCGATCAGACCGTGACTCAGCACCCGCCGTGCGACCGGCGTGTTGTACAGGAAGAGGGCCATCGGCGAACGCTCGGCGATGTACCGGACGTAGTCGACGATCTCGTCGTCGGAGGTGACCTGGAAGACCGGGGTCATGAGCTCGGCCGCATCGAACCCCCAGGCGCGAGCCTGTTCAACCTTGGCCAACGCACGGATCGGGGACGGGTCGACGACGACCATGACAACGAACACGCGACCGGCCGCCTCCTCCGACACAATCTCGTGGTAACGCTCCCACTCGCCATTGGTCATGTTCCAGGCTTCGGCGGTGTTGCCCCCGACCATCAATCCGTCCAGCTTCGTATCGTTGATCAGAAGCCCGATGTTCCGGCGTAGCCCGTCTTCGTCGAGGCTGAAGTCCTGACGGAACGGAGTGAGCATCGCGTTCGTATGACCCTTGATGGAATCCCGTGCCCAGCGCTTGGCCTCCGAGGGGGTATACGCCAGCGTCGGGGTGGCGAGTGTCATGCCCGGAATCAGCTCCTTTCTGCCCGACCGTCGTCGCGCGTTCCGTGTCGGCGCGCTCGGTCTGCGACGTGCACCCTGTTCATTTCAGAAGATCGACCAGGAAGAGCGAGACGCCGGGCACGTACGTGACCACGGCCGCGACACCGAGCCCCAGGAGGACGAATGGCATGACCGGTCGGAGGACTTCGCGGAATGTCGCCCCGCTGAGGCGCATGGCGACGAACAGGTTCCCGGCCATCGGCGGGGTGATCATCCCGACAGCGAGGTTGGTCACCATCAGGGCCCCGAAGTGGACCGGGTCCAAGCCGACCGGACCCGTGGCGATCGGGTAGAAGAGCGGAGCCATCACGAGGATGCCGGTGATCGGATCAACGAGCATCCCGGTGACGACGAGTACGACGTTGATGAGCAGCAGGATTGCGAGTGGGTTGTCCGTGATGCTCGTCAACACCTCGAGGATGTCGGCGGGCATGCCCGTGAGCGACATGATGCGGCTGAAGACCGTCGCGACGACGAAGATGAGCATGAACGTCAATGTCGTGTAGGCGGACTTCGCGGCCACACGTGCGATCCCGAGTGGGGTCAACGTGCGGTAGATGAAGAGCGCCACGAACGCGGCATAGGCGACCGACACGGCGGCCGCCTCGGTCGCCGTAAAGACCCCGCCGTAGATCCCGCCGAAGATGATGACCGGCATGAGCAGCGCCCAGATGGCCGAAACGAACCCACTCGCCACCGAGGCCAACCAGGACTTGCCCGTCCGCTCGGGTGGCCGCACGCCGGTCCTGCGGGCCACCCGGGTGTTCCACAGGATGTAGACGATGCCCAAGATGATCCCCGGGCCTACACCGGCGAGGAACAAGTCCCCGATCGACGTCGAGGTGATGAACCCGAACATCACGAACGGGATGCTCGGCGGGATCAACACCCCGAGGAATCCGCTCGCCGCGGCGAGCGACGTCCGGTAGCCGCGCGAGTATCCCGGGTCCTTCTCCATCTCGCGCATGGTCATGCCACCGATCGCAGCGGTCGTCGCCGGCCCCGAACCGGATACCGCCCCGAAGAACATCGACCCGAGGACCGTTGCCGCGCCCACGTGACCGGGGATCCAGCCGATGAGCGGAGTTGCGAATCGCAGGAGCCGTTCCGAGACCCGTCCCTCCGACATCAAGTCGCCGGAAAAGATGAAGAGCGGGATCGCCAGCAGCGGGAACGAGTCGAGTGCCGAGTACAGGATCGGCGGGACCATCTCGATCGTCAGTCGGTCGTTGACAGCGATGAAGACGAGATCGCTGAGCAGGAAGGCCGCAACGATGGGCAGTCCGGCGATGACAGCGATCACGAACGTTCCGGCCAGCAGCAGGAAGCCGATCAAAGCGGCGTCTCCTCGGCCTGCTCGGCGATGGCCGACTTTCTGGGAAGTGGCTGGTCACGAACAAGCGCTGCGAGGCGGTAGACGTGGGACAGCACCATGGCGCCCATGCCCACCGCGAACAGGGCGATGAGGAGCCACTGCGGGATCGCGAGGGCAGCGGTGATCTGCCCGACCTCCCTGATCCGCGATGCGAACATCGCGGCGTGATAGGCGATCAGGGCGAACAGGGCGGCCATCAGCCCCTCCACGATGATCTCGCGGAGCCGCAGCACGGACGGCGAGAGCGACTCGCCGAAGATGTCCGCCCGGAGGTGGTCTCCGTGGAACGAGATCGCCCCGGTCCCGAAGTAGACGACCAACATCAATGTCAACTTGGACCCTTCCTCTGACCAAGCCAGCGGCGCCTGGAGCACGTACCTGGCGACGACCGCCACGACAACCAGTGCGCTGATTAGGACGAGTCCGGCGGCGGCGGTCCACGCCGGGACCGCCGCGAGACCCCGCAACAACCGACCCAAGGCGGGCCTCCTTGCTCGAATCGTCGACGTGGAGTCAGCGCCAGTCGCGACCGAAGGACTGGAACGTCTGATCCATGAACTCCGTGCCGATCGTCTCGGCGTACTTCTGCCAGATCGGCTTCGCCGAGTCGATGAAGCGAGCCCGTTCCGTGTCTTCGAGGATGTCCACCTGCCCGCCGGCTCCCTTGATCGTCTCGATGGCCGATGCCTCGATGTCGACAAGCGCGGCCCGCTCCGCCGTGACCTGCTGTGCAGCGGCAGCGAGCAGGGCTTCTTGCAGGTCCGCGGGCAACTGCTGCCACTTCGCCTCGTTGATGGCGATCGGGATCGAGCTGTACACGTGGTTCGTGTCGGTGAAGTACTTCTGGACCTCGTAGAACTTGATCAGCACTGACGTCGACATGCCGTTGTCCTGGCCGTCGACCACGCCCTGCTGGAGGGCGGGATATAGCTCCGGGAACGGGATGACGCTCGGGACGGCGCCGATCGACTCGAACCAGTCCTTCAGGGGCGGGGACTCGACCACGCGGATCTTGAGGCCCTTGAGGTCATCGATGGTCGCGACGGGACGCTTGTTGTTACTCAGCTGGCGCATCGAGTTCTCGCCGTAGCCGAGGATCCGAATACCCTTGGCGAGCATCGACTCGCCGAGCGCCGCTCCGCCGTCCCCGTCCAGGAAGGTATAGGCCTCCTCGCGCGAGGCGAAGACGTACGGCAGGCTCATGATCGACCACTTGGAATCGAAGATGCTGTAGGGCGAGTCGCTGGCGAGGCTGATATCGACAAGACCCTGCTGGACCTGCTCAAGGAGCTCACGTTCGCCACCGAGCTCGCTGCCCGGATGCAACTCGATCGCGACGCGCCCGTTCGTCATTTGAGCGACGGCGTCGACGAATCCCGTGTAGATCTGGTCCGTCGGCCCGCCCAGGGGACCCGGTGCTCCCGCGACGAGCGTGAACTCAGGCTCGCCGGCCGGCACCGATGCGGCGGGCTGGCCGGCACTCGGGGCCGCGGTACCGCTATCCGATGCCGATGGCGACGCGCTCGATGTGGAACACGCCGCGAACACCAGTGTCGCGGCAACCATAAGGGCCGGCAGTCGACTGCGACCGCCCGATGACCGATCCCGCACGATCTCTCCTCCTCGTATGGGCGGACCACTCCGCATCCTCGAACGGAGGTTGCCGGTTGGTAACGGCATGTTGTCCGCTCGCAAGATTGTGGCACAATGCCACAATCCAATAGACACCGCAATACCCAGAATGCACCTGCTTCGCTGCCGGGCAGCACGACCGGAGCCGTGAGGAGATTCGCCATGATCGAGGTGCGACCGCCGTCGCAATCCGCGCCCGAGGGTGGCGTCGGGATGTTCATCGGCGGGAGATGGACGGACGCCGGCGACGCGGCCACGATCGACGTCCGCGACCCGGCATCGGATGCGCTCGTGTCGCGCGTGCCCAGCGCCACGGAAGGCGACGTGCGGCGCGCCGTGGACGCGGCGGCGGCGGCCCTGCCGGCATGGCGCTCGGCGCCCGCCGCCGAACGAGCCCGGGTCCTGCGGCGCTGGTTCGACCTCATGCTCCGGGATGAGGACCGACTCGCCCGGATCATGACCGCCGAGCAGGGCAAACCAATTCCCGAGGCGCGCGGCGAGATCCGCTACGCGGCGGGGTTCCTCGAGTGGAGCGCCGAGGAGGCGAAGCGGATCTACGGAGAGACCGTGCCAGCGTCGGTCCCCGGCAAGCGCATCGTCGTGCTCCAGCAGCCGGTCGGCGTCGCGGCGGCCATCACGCCGTGGAATTTCCCGTCGTCCATGATCACCCGCAAGGCGGGTCCAGCCCTGGCGGCCGGTTGCACGATGGTCGTCAAACCCGCCCGCCAGACACCGCTCAGCGCGCTCGCCCTCGGCGAACTCGCCGCCGAGGCGGGTGTTCCGGATGGGGTCCTGAACATCATCACCGGGGAATCGTCGATGATCGGCCGGATGCTGATCGAGGACGAGCGGGTCCGCAAGTTCTCGTTCACCGGCTCCACCGAGGTCGGCAAGAGGCTTATGGCGATGGCCAGTCGCAACGTCACCAACATCTCCCTGGAACTCGGCGGCCATGCACCGTTCATCGTCTTCGACGACGCGGACATCGAGGCCGCGGTGGAGGGGGCCATCGCGTCGAAGTTCCGCAACGGTGGACAGACGTGCATCTGTGCGAACCGGATCTACGTGCAGGAAGGGATCCACGAGGAGTTCGTGGCGAAGCTCGTGGCGGCGACGGAGGCACTGCGGGTCGGCCCGGGCACCGCGGATCGGGTCGACGTCGGGCCGCTCATCGACGACCGCGCGGTCGCGAAAGTAGAGGCCCACGTGGCTGACGCCGTCCGACTCGGCGCGCGGGTCGTCACCGGCGGGCGCCGGATCCCATTCGGAGAAGGCCTCACCGACCGCTTCTATGCCCCGACGGTCCTTGACGGCGTCAACGACCAGATGCTCGTCGCCTATGAGGAGACCTTCGGTCCGATCGCCCCGATCATCGGATTCCGGACCGAGGAGGAAGTGATCGCCGCCGCCAACGACACGACGTACGGGCTGGCGGCGTACTTCTACACGCGGGACGCGGCGCGGTTGATCCGCGTCGCCGAGGCGCTCGATTTCGGTGTCATCGGCGCGAACGATGCGCTGCCCTCCACGCCGCAGGCGCCGTTCGGGGGGATGAAGCAGTCGGGCCTTGGCCGCGAGGGCGGCAAGTGGGGAGTCCAGGAGTTCCTCGAGACGAAGTACGTCTCGGTGGGTATCGGCTGAGCCAAGCACGATCGCGAGGGACTGCGACATGAAGACCCACCGGATCGCGCTCATCCCGGGGGACGGCGTAGGGCGAGAGGTGCTGCCCGAGGGCATCGCGGCGGTCGAGGCCGCCGCCCAGGTCACCGGCTCGTTCCGGATCGAGACCGTCGCATACCCCTGGTCCTGCCAGTGGTACCTCGAACACGGCTCGATGATGCCCGCCGACGGGATCACCCAGCTTCGCGAAGCTGATGCGATCTATCTCGGGGCTGTCGGCTACCCGGGCGTGCCCGATCACGTCTCGCTGTGGGGGCTGCTGCTGCCGATCCGCAAGGAATTCGATCAGTACGTCAACCTCCGGCCTATCGAGATCCTGGAGGGGATCCCCTCGCCGCTGCGAGACCGTGGTCCGGGCGATGTCGACATCCTGTGCATCCGGGAGAACACCGAGGGCGAATACGTGGGCGTGGGCGGGCGCGTATTCCAGGGCACGCCCGACGAGATCGCCACCCAGGTGACGGTCTTCACGAGGCGCGGCGTGGAGCGGATCGTCCGCTACGCGTTCGACCGGGCCCGTGAACGGCGACACCGCCTCGCCAGCGCGACCAAGTCCAATGCCCTGAATCACACGGCGGTGTTCTGGGACGAGGTCGTCGCAGCCGTTGCCCTCGACTACCCCGACGTGACCGTCACCCCGTACCACGTCGATGCGCTGGCGGCCCGCTTTGTCGTGGCGCCGGATACCCTGGATGTCGTGGTCGCGAGCAACCTCTTCGGGGACATCCTGACCGACCTCGGTGGCGCTCTCCAGGGATCGCTGGGCCTGCCCGCGTCCGCCAACCTCAATCCCGAACGCCGCTTCCCGAGCATGTTTGAGC
>JBPPMZ010000060.1:0-42248 GCA_051306295.1 Candidatus Limnocylindrales bacterium | reverse complement strand
CGTGTCGACGGATGCGCCCGCCCCCGGCGCCCCGTCGGCTACATCGCTCATCGCTGCCCGTGGCCTGACCAAGCGCTTCGGCGAGTTCACCGCGGTCGACGCCATCGACTTCGACGTGGCACCCGGCGAATCGTTCGGCTTCCTGGGGCCGAACGGCGCTGGCAAGACCTCGACGATGCGCATGATCGGCTGCGTGTCGCCGCTGTCCGGCGGCACGCTCAGCATCCTGGGCCTGGACCCGACCACGCACGGCCCGCAGATCCGGGCGCGCCTGGGCGTCGTCCCCCAGCAGGACACGTTGGATACCGAACTGACCGTCCGCGAGAACCTGCTGATCTACGGCCGCTACTTCGGTCTGACCCGCGCCGAGTGCGCGAAGCGCGCCGACGAACTGCTCGACTTCGCCCAGCTGACCGAGCGCGCGGGCGACCAGGTCGAGCACATGTCTGGCGGCATGAAGCGGCGCCTGACCATCGCCCGGAGCCTGATCAACGAGCCGGACGTGCTCCTCCTCGATGAGCCGACGACCGGGCTGGACCCGCAGGCCCGGCACCTGCTGTGGGACCGGCTGTACCGGCTCAAGCAGCGCGGGGTGACGTTGGTCCTGACGACGCACTACATGGACGAGGCCGAGCAGCTGTGCGACCGGCTGGTCGTCATGGACAAGGCCAAGATCGTCGCCGAGGGCTCGCCAAGGAGCCTCATCGAGCAGTACGCCACCCGCGAGGTCACCGAACTGCGCTTCCCGGCCGGTGTCCAGGAAACCCTCGACGGCCAGCTCGACGGTCTCGCCGAGCGGATCGAACGCCTGCCCGACCGTGTCCTCCTGTACGCCGACGATGGCGAGGCGGTGGTCGCCGCCGCCCACGCGCGCGGCCTCCAGCCCGAACAGGTCCTGGTCCGGCGCTCCTCCCTGGAGGACGTCTTCCTGCGGCTGACCGGCCGCTCGCTGATCGAGTAGGCACGGCCGACCGATGACGGCGCTCGCTCACCAGCAGTCGGGGATCGGCCGGGTCTTCGAGCACCGGTTCACGCAGTACCGGCACTCGTACCGCGCGACGATCTTCAGTTCCTTCTTGACCCCCGTCCTCTTCCTGGCGGCGATGGGCCTGGGCCTCGGCTCGTACGTCGACCAGGGCGCGGACCCGTCGCTCGGCGGTCTGTCGTACCTCGCCTTCCTGGCCCCCGGCCTGCTGGCGGCGACGTGCATGCAGTCGGCCGCGTTCGAGGCGGCCTTTCCGATCATGTCCGGGCTCGTCTGGTCGCGGGTCTTCCACGCGATGTACGCCACGCCGATCTCCGGCCGGGACATCGCCCTGGGCAACCTCGCCTGGATCGGCGCCCGGATGCTCCTGGTCGCCGTGGTCTTCACGGCGGTCATCGTCGCGTTCGGCGCGGCGGCATCCCCGCTGATCGTCCTGGCGATCCCTGTGGGCGCCCTCACGGGCCTCGCCTTCGCGGCGCCGATCATGGCCTTCGCGGCCACGCAACGGACGCCCGAGAAGTTCAACGCGATCTTCCGCTTCGGGATCACGCCGCTGTTCCTGTTTTCCGGCACGTTCTACCCGGTCGAGTCGCTGCCGGCGGCGCTCCAGCCGCTGGCCTGGGTGACGCCGCTTTGGCACGGGGTGTCGCTGTCGCGGGCACTCTCGCTGGGCACCATCGGCGACGCGCCGCTGCTGGCCCTCGTCCATCTGGCCGTACTCGTCGGGTTCACGGTCGTCGGAGCGTGGTTCGCCGTGCGGACCGTCAGCGCAAAGCTGGTGCGCGGATGACGGCGCTGCCGTTGACCGGCCTTGTGATCGGAAGCCGTCGCTCGCTGCGGCTGATCGAGCGCAACCTGCTGGTCTACAAGCACGGCTGGCTCATCATCGTCTCGGGCTTCTTCGAGCCGCTGTTCTACCTGCTGTCGATCGGCTTCGGGCTTGGCGCGCTCATCGGCACGATCCCGGGACCCGGTGGCGAGCCGATCCCGTATCAGCTGTTCGTCGCGCCGGCGCTGCTGGCGAGCTCGGCGATGAACGGGGCCATCAGCGAGAGCACCTTCAACTTCTTCTTCAAGCTGAACTACAACAAGACGTTCACGTCGATCCTGTCGACCCCGTTGTCGCCTGGCGATGTCGCGGCCGGGGAGCTCATCTGGGCGCTCATCCGCGGTGGGCTGTACGCGATCGGTTTCATGGTCGTCATGGTCGTGCTGGGTCTCGTCGTCTCCCCGTGGGTCGTGCTCGCCATCCCGGCGGCGCTGCTCGTCGGGTTCGCGTTCGGGGCGGTCGGCATGGCGGCCACCTCGTTCATGAAGACCTGGCAGGACTTCGACCTCATCCAGCTTGTCGTGCTGCCGCTGTTCCTGTTCTCCGCGACGTTCTATCCGATCGAGACCTACCCGGACGCGCTCAAGGTCATCGTCCAGCTCACGCCGCTGTACCAGGGCGTGGACCTCATTCGGGCCCTGACGGTCGGGGCGATCTCGCCGGTCCTGCTGTTCCACGTCGCGTACCTGCTGGTCATGGGCTTCGCGGGGCTGTGGGTGGTGTCGCGACGGCTGGACAAGCTGCTGCTCCAGTGACCGATCTGGCCGATCGCGCGGCCCTGGACGCCCTCACGGCGGAGATCGTCGCGTGCCGGCGCTGCCCGAGGCTCGTCGAGTGGCGCGAGGCCGTTGCTCGGGACAAGGTGAAGCGCTTCCGCGATGAGCCGTACTGGGGCCGGCCGCTGCCCGGATTCGGCGATCCCGATGGGCGGATCCTCATCGTCGGGCTGGCGCCGGCCGCTCACGGCGGCAATCGGACGGGCCGGGTCTTCACCGGCGACGCCAGCGGAGACTTCCTGTGGGCGGCGCTGCATCGGGCCGGGTTGGCTGATCGCCCGTCATCCCGCCGCGCCGACGACGGGCTCACGCTCCGCGATGTCCGGATCGCGGCCGCGGTCCGGTGTGCGCCGCCCGCCAACCAGCCGACGACCGAGGAGCGCGACACGTGCGCCCCGTTCTTCGCCCGGGAGCTCGCCATCCTGACCGGCGTCCGGGTCATCATGGCGTTGGGCGGCTTTGGCTGGGACGCCACGCTGCGGGTCCTCGCCGAAGCGGGACACGTGCTGCCTCGTCGACCCGTCTTCGGGCATCTGGCGGAGACGCCGATCGGTCCGTATGTGCTTCTGGGCTCCTACCACCCGAGCCAGCAGAACACGTTCACGGGCCGCCTGACGCCCGCGATGTTCGACGCGGTCGTCGAGCGCGCGCAGTCGATCGCCGAGGGCTGACGCGCTCGACCGCACCGGCGGGCCTCGTTGCGTAGACTTCCGTCTCGATGGCCACCACGGAACGCGACTTCTACGAGGTGCTCGGGGTCGAGCGCGGCGCGAGCGACGCCGACATCAAGCGCGCCTTTCGCAAGCTCGCCCAGCAATGGCACCCGGACGTCAACACGGAGCCCGAGGCCCAGGAGCGCTTCAAGGAGATCAACGAGGCGTATCAGATCCTGTCCGATCCGGAGCGACGCCAGCGCTACGACACGTTCGGACGGGCCGGTGTGGACGGCGCGGCCGGGGGCGGCGCCGGGTTCGAGGGCTTCGGCGGCTTCTCGGACATCTTCGACGCGTTCTTCGGTGGGGCGGCCGGTGGGGGCGCGGCCCGTCGCGGGAGACCGCAACCCGGTGCGGACCTGCGCTATGACCTACGCATCACCTTCGAGGAGTCGGTCAAGGGCGCCGACAAGGAGATCGAGTTCCGGGTCCTGGGTCGCTGTGACACGTGCTCCGGCAACGGCGCCAAGCCCGGCACCGAGGCCATCACCTGCCCGCAGTGCGAGGGTCGCGGCGAAGTCCGGAGCGTGCGCCAGACGATGCTCGGGCAGATGGTCAACGTCAGCGCCTGCCCGCGTTGCCGGGGCGAGGGCAAGATCGTCGAGACGCCGTGCGATACGTGCAAGGGCGACGGTCGGACGGAGCGCAAGCGCACGCTTCGCGTCTCGATCCCGGCGGGCATCGACGAGGGCCACCAGATCCGCCTGACCAGCGAGGGCGAGGTGGGACCGCGGGGCGGGCCGCCGGGCAGCCTGTACGTCGCGGTCCATGTCACGCCGCACCCGACGCTCAAGCGCGATGGCACCGAGCTGTACTACGAGGCGGCCGTGTCGATCGCGCAGGCGGCACTGGGCACGAAGATCCACGTCCCGACCGTCGATGGCGACGAGGAGGTCGAGATCAAGGCCGGGACCCAGCCCGACACGGAGATCCGGCTGCGTGGCAAGGGCGTGCCGCACCTCCGCCGCTCCGGTGCGCGCGGCGACCTGCACGTCCTGGTCGATGTCAAGGTTCCGACGAAGCTCAGCAAGAAGGAGCGCGAACTCCTGGAGGCGTACGCGAAGGAGGCCGGCGAGGAGGTCGCCGCCGGCGGACTTCGCGAGAAGCTCGGCCTGTAGTGGGTCGCCCGGCCGACAAGGGATCGGTTAGCCCGGACACGACCGCCGGCGCCTGGCTCGAGCTATCGGTCGAGGCCGACCTCGAAGCGATCGAGACGATCAGCGAGATCCTGGGCCGCGTCGCTTCCGGCGGCACGACCGTCGAGCCCGCCTACGACCTGGTCGACGAGGGTCTCGGCGCTCGCGTGGACCCGACGAAGCCCGCGACCGTGCGTGGGTACGTCCCGGCCCGCGACCCCGCCGCCGCGGAGGCTGCCGCCGCAGTGGTCGCGGAGGCCCTGGGCCACCTCCAGGCGTTCGGCCTGCGCGCGATCGGCGACCTGCGGACCCGGATCGTCCACGAGGAGGATTGGGCCGCGGCCTGGAAGGCGTACTTCCCGGTCCTGCGTATCGGCCGGCGGATCGTCATCCGGCCGACGTGGCGGCGCCATCGCCACGCCCCGGACGATGTGGTCATCGCGATGGATCCCGGAATGGCCTTCGGGACCGGCCTGCACCCGACCACGCGCCTGTGCCTGGCCGCCATGGAGCCGCTGGCTGATGACGGCCGCCTGGCTGGGGCCCGCGTGCTGGATGTCGGCTGCGGATCGGGCATCCTGGCCATCGCCGCGGTGCGCCTGGGTGCCGCCAGCGCCCTTGGCGTGGACACCGATCCGATCGCCATCGAAGCGACGACGGCCAATGCCCGCCGGAACGGGATGGTGCGACGCGTCCGGGCGCGCGTCGGCAGCCTGCCCAGTGGCGAGCCGCCACACGACGTCGTCCTCGCCAACCTCATCGCGGGCGTACTCGTGCCGCTCGCCCCGGCGCTCTGTGCGGAGCTGGCGCCCGGCGGCACCCTCGTCGCGTCCGGCATCTTCATCGACCGCGAGGCGGACGTCCGGGCGGCGTTCGAGGCCGCCGGCCTCGCGGTCACCGTGCGGACGGTTGAAGGAGAGTGGGTCGCGCTGGAGGCTGCTTCCGCCCGCTGAGGGCGCCGCTGGTACGATCGACGGCGATGCCCGCCAACCTCTTTCCGATCCTGCTCGCGGTCCACATCACGCTGGCCATCAGCCTGTTCCTGCCGTCCATCCTCTTGCCGTTTGCGCTGCGGACGCGACGCGCGACGGTCGAGTCGGACAGCGGCCTCGTTCGATCGCTGCTGTGGGCGCAGTCGCACGGGACGGTGATCACCGGAGCCGGCCTCGCCCTTACCGGGATCGGCCTCATCAGCGTCCTTGGTCCGACGATGCTCCAGCAGCCGTGGCTCCTTGTCGCGCTGTCGATCTACGCCGCGAACCTGGTCATCGCGTTCTTCGTCCAGCGGCCCAACCTACGGCGCTTGATCGGGATCAAGGCCGCCGCCGACGACCGGGCGTGGAAGGAACGGGCAAAGCGCCAGCGCTACGTCTCGTACCTGATGGCCGGGCTGGTCGGCACGATCGGGTTCCTGATGAGCACCAAGCCGGCGATCTGGTGAACGGAGGGCGATGTCCGTGACGCGCGAGCGCGATCCTGGGTGCCTGTTCTGCCGGATCGCGGCGGGCGAGTTGCCGGCCACGAAGCTTCACGAGGACGAGCTCGTCATCGCCATCCACGACATCGCGCCGCGGGCGCCGACCCACGTCCTGCTGATCCCGCTGGCGCACATCGCGTCGGCGGCCGACCTGACCGACGACGATGGGCCGCTGCTCGGCCGCCTGTTCGCGGTCGGCGCGGAACTGGGGCGCTCGCTCGGCCTCGCCGAGGACGGGTATCGGCTCATCTCGAATGTCGGCCGGTGGGGTGGCCAGTCGGTCGACCATCTGCACGTGCACCTGATGGGCGGTCGGGCGTTCACTTGGCCACCCGGATGAGGTCGCGGCGGAGGATCGCTCGCGGCGCCTGGTTCCTGGCCGGCGTGCTCGTGGTCGGCGCCTGCGGGTCGAGCGCTCCGGCCGGGCCGACGTACTCGCTCTCGAGCGCCAAGCCGCCGACGGCCGCTCCGGCCGCGGTGGGCGGCACGCGGGCGGACCTGGTTCGTGTTCTGGGTGAGCAGAACCTCGTGCTCCAGGACTCGCCGGTCGACTTCCGGCCCGCGGAGGGCCCGGCCCTGGCCAGCGCGCCGCGGAGCGTGTACCAGGTGATCCTGCCCGACGACCCGACCCACGGCTACGTCGTCGTGTATGCCCTGCGCGATGTCCCCACGGCGGCCGCCGCCGGCGCCGATCAGGCCGCGTACCTGGCCACCGGTCCGGGCCGGGTCCAGATGCCGATCGGGACGCAGCACATCATCCGCCAGGTCGGCGCCTCGGTCGTGCTCTACTCGTGGATACCCGGGTCGTCGCCGGACGAGCGCACCCCGCTCATCGCGGACGCCCTGGCCTCGCTCGGGATCGGCATCGACGTCCCGGGCTGAGTCCCGGGTTCGCCGGCGGACTCTCGGCATATAGCGATCCGGCCGCTGCTATGCGCCCCATGCGGGGTCGATCCGACCTGATCAGGCCGATACCAGCGGTGGGGCTGCTGGGTTGCCAGGGATCCCGACTCGGCGAGGGCCATCGCCGGCGCTACCAGAGCTCACCCTGCTGTCTGCCGAATTCCGGGGGCTCCCGCCCACCCCGCCTCAGCTTTCTGAGCGCACCGGGAGCGGCACGTCCGAGGCGGCCCAGTGGCGGACCGGGTCGCGCTTGATCTTGAGCGTGTGGGTGCGCGGGAAGTCCTCGGCCGGCCAGGCGCGCCAGCCGGCGATCCGCTGGTTCGGCCCAAGGCTGGCATTCGCCGCCCGTACCGCGCCATCGATCCGGGCGCGGAACGCCTCAGGCGTCGCGTCCGGGTCCTCCAGGACGATGGCTTCGATCCGGCCGGGTTGCGTCTCCACGACGACCGCGTCCCGGAGCCCGGCGATGCGCAGCGCGTTCTCGATGTCTTCGGGATACACGTTGAAGCCGTTGGGCAACCTGGTGGCTATCGCCGTCCTCCTGCGCTTCCGCGATCGGATCCCGGTGCCCGGCGATGCCCTCAAGGCGTATCTCCTGGCGGCGGGGATCCTCCGCCTCTGGGTGGAGACGGTGCGTGGGAATGAGGCGCAAGCGCTAGGCCTGACCGGCTAAATCCGCCCGCCACTCACCCGACCCGAGAAGTACGAGCGTCTGGCGTTCACGTTCTGCCGGATCGGGACGGTCGGGCTGATCGCCTGGCTCGGCGGGGCCGCCGGCCGCTGTCGGGTCACGCTTCGCTGGGCGAAGCAGGCGACCGACGACCGCTGGCTCGGAGGCCCCTCAGGCGTCGTTTCGTGCGCTGGCCGCAGGCGTTGACGCCGCGAGGGCACGGAATCGGTCCCACAGCTCCCGGGCGAGGCCGGTTCTCGGTCCGTTGCTGCGCTGGGCGAAGAACGGGCGTGGGTCCAGCCCCGGACTGGGCGGAGTTTGACCCGCCATTGGCCCTCGGGTAGACTCCGGCGGCTCTGGCGGCACGCCCGCCGGAGCAGGCGTCGAGGACGGCAGGCCGCGACCCGACGCACGCACCACGAGCCCAGGCCTGAGGAGGTGAACACCGATTGGCTGAAGTCCGAGTGGGAGAGAACGAGACGTTCGAAAGCGCCCTGCGCCGCTTCAATAAGAAGATCCAGCAGAGTGGCATCCTCGCCGAGGCTCGCCGACGCGAGCACTACGAGAAGCCCTCCGTGAAGCGGAAGCGCAAGGAAGCGAAGCGCAAGAAGAACGCCCGAACGCAGGCAGGCTGAGCGGCCGCGGCCCTCACCAACCCTACCTGCGACCCACGGGCGTCCATCGAGACCGCCCGAGGTAGCCAAGACCGGTGTCCCTTCGCGATCGACTCCAGTCCGACATCACCGCTGCGATGCGCAGCGGTGATTCGCTGCGTCGCGACGTCCTGCGCATGGCGTCGAACGCCGCCTACAACCTCGAGAAGAAGAACCAGCGGCCCCTCACCGAGGACGAGTTCCTGGCCGTCCTGACCCGCGAGGTCAAGACCCGCCGCGAATCCGTGGACGCGTACACCAACGCCGCGCGGCCCGACCTCGCCGCCAAGGAGCAGTCGGAGATCGACATCCTGTCGGGCTATCTGCCGCAGGCCCTGACCGAGGACGAAGTCGCAGCCCTCATCGATGAGGCCATCGCCGCGACTGGCGCGTCCTCCGCCCGGGACCTCGGCAAGGTCATGGGCTGGCTCTCACCGCGGACCCGCGGCCGCGCCGACGGCAAGGTCGTGAGCGCGCAGGTGGCACAGGCTTTGGCCCGCGCCGATCTGGCTGGACATGATGGCGGGACCCACTGACGGGCGCCGCCGGTACCCGCCCGACCCCATGTTGATCGCGCCATGCTGACCCAGCGCGCTCCCGCGCTGGCCCGCTTCACGCGCAACGACGCGACCCGCTTCGGGATCGCGATGGTCGTCCTGGTCGTGGCCATGACGGCCATCCTGGGCATCGACATCCTGCCCCAGGAAGCCCTCCAGCTTCGTGCCGGGCAGCTCGCGCCGCGCGATATCGTGTCGCCCAGGGCCCTGACCTTCCCGAGCGATGTCCGGACGGCCGAGGCCCGCGACGCGGCGCGAGCCGCCGTGCCGCCCCAGTACGACTACACGTCGGACAAGGCGATCGCCATCGCCGCCGAGCAGCAACTCGCGTTCGACACGCGCGTCGATCGGGTCGACAACGCGTTCGACCTCGAATTGACCACCGAGGAGCGGAAGGCCTTCCTCGAAACGGCAGTCCCCAACCTGACCGATTCGTCGCGGGCGACGCTGGTCGAGCTTGAGCGGGCCCGCTGGGAGGCGCTCCGGGCGGAGGCGTCGCGAATCCTGTTCTTCACCCTCTCCGCCGAGCTGCGCGACACGGACGTGGAACTGACCCGCGCCAACCTTGCCGGTCGCATGGGCGGCGACCTGACCGAGGCCGAGCGGATGCTCGCCGCGGAGATGATCCGGCCGCTCGTCGTGCCGAACTCCTCGTTCAGCAATGAGGCGTGGCAGACCGCCCGGGCGGCTGCGGCGGCGGCGGTCGAACCCGTCGAGATCACGCTCGTCCAGAACCAGGTGATCGCCCGGACCGGTGAGCCGCTGGACGCCGCCGACATCGAGACGATCGATGCCCTGGGCCTTGGCGAGGCGACCGTGGACGCGGCCAGTCTGGGCGGCTGGTTCCTGCTGGCGGTCCTGATCGTGGGCATGCTCCTGACCTGGATCTGGCGCTTCCGCCCGGCGCTCTGGCACCGCGACAACGTCCTCGTCCTGATCGGCCTGCTGCTGGTCGGGGCCACGCTCGCGGTCAAGATCACCGACGACCGCGAGATCCTCCAGTTCTTCCTGCCGACGGCCGCCATCGGCATGCTTCTGGCGATCCTGCTCGATGCCTCGCTGGCGATGGTCGTGATCGCGGTCATCGCGGTCCTGGGTGGCGCCGTCAACGGGACGTCGCTCGAGTTCGCCGCGTACACGCTCTTCGGGGCCCTGGCCGGCATCGTCGCGGTGCGCAAGGGCGACCGCCTGCAGGTCTTCGTCCAGGCCGCGATCGCCGTGTTCGTGGTCAACGCGCTGGTCGTGTCCGTATTCTCGCTGCTCGGCGCCCGCGACCTGCGGGGCGTGCTGGAGCTGTGGTTCGCGTCCGGGGTGTCGGCGGCGGGATCTTCCATCGCGGCGGTCGGTACGTTCGCGGTGCTGGGCTCGGTGTTCGGGATCCTGACCGTGTTCCAGCTGCTGGAGCTCGCGAATCCATCCCAGCCGCTGTTGCGGCGCTTGCTGGTCGAGACGCCGGGGACCTACCACCACTCGCTGATGGTCGGGAACCTCGCGGAGCGCGCCGCGGAGGCGATCGGCGCGGATCCGCTCGTGACGCGTGTCGCGGCCTATTACCACGACGTCGGAAAGCTCTCCAATCCGCTCGGGTTCATCGAGAACCAGGCGGGCGGCGAGAACATCCACGACCAGCTGGAGCCCGAAGTCAGCGCCCAGCTCCTCAAGCAGCACGTGGCCGACGGGATCGACACGGCGTACAAGGCCAAGCTGCCCAAGGCGCTCATCGCCTACATCCCGCAGCACCACGGGACGGCGATCATGAGCTACTTCTTCGCCCGGGCGAAGGAACGAGCGGCCGAGCCGTTCGGCGGCGTCAAGACCGGCGAAGGGGCGAAGGCCGCGGCCGCGGTCGACGAGCGGCGATTCCGTCACGCCGGTCCCAAGCCGCAGACCCGCGAGGCGGCGCTCATCATGCTCGCCGACGGCGTCGAGGCGTCCGTGCGGTCGCTGTCGTCGCGCGACGAGCCGGCGATCCGGGCGATGGTCACCCGGATCATCGATGAACGGATCGCCGACGGGCAGTTCGACGAGTGCGATCTGACCCTGCGCGACCTGGAGCGCATCCGGACCGCGTTCGTGGAGCAGCTGCTGGGCATGTACCACACGCGGATCGCGTACCCGCAGAACACGGTCGTGGAGCTGGAGTCGCGGCGGGCCGCGGCCGGCGGGGGCGGCGCGGCGGAGCCGGGTGGGGGCTCGGGTCCCGCAGCAGGTCCCGGTCCGGCGCCAGGTCAGCCCGGCTGACCACGTCAGCCCCGGTGACCAGTTCCCGACAGATGAGCACGGGCCATGCACCCAGATGACAAAGGATGGCCACCTGGGCGATGCGCCACGAACGATCTGTGCGAAACAGGTCATGGGGGCTGACCAGGTCACGCTGGCTGACCTCCCCGCTGTCCGCGGCCGTCGCGGCCGTCGCGGTCGGCGACACCGCGCTACCGTGACGGCGTGACGCGCAGCATCTACCTCGCGCCGTGGCGCATCGATGTCGACATCCGGGATGGGGTGCGGGCCCCGCTCTCGAGCGCCGCGCTGGCTCGCGCCGTGGCCGCCGCGCTGGATGCCGTCCGGGCGCCTGCCCCCGCCTCGATCGGGCTGATCCTGTCCGACGATTCCGAGTTGTCGTCCCTCAACGCCGCGCACATGGGCAAGACCGGCCCGACCGACGTGCTGTCCTTCCCGCTCCTCCCCCCGGATGCGTTCGCGGTCGGGGCGGCCGCACCCGACGTCCCCCGCCCGCCAGGGTCGCGACTCCACCTCGGCGACATCATCGTTTCGGTCGAGCGGTCGATCGAGCAGGCCGAACAGGGCCGGGGCGGCCAGACCGGCGACATCCACTGGTCGCCGGCCGATGAGCTCCGCCTCCTCGTGACCCACGGCACGCTCCACACCTGCGGTCGCGACCACGCCGATCCGGACGAGGAGGCCGCGATGCGCGCCTTGGAGCGCGGCCTACTTCAAGGGACTCTCGGTATCAGGCGGTCGTGATCGGCAGGCCATCGTCGAGGCGCTCAGGTGGCTCGATGATCTGCATGGTCCGGTCGAGCTGGACCAGCGTCCGATGGAGCGTCAGCAGGTCCGAACCCGTGGCCACGTTCGCCTCGACGCGCTGATGGATCGAGCGCGCGATCTGGGTCGCCATTCGGCCGGGGTGGGTGAGTTCGAGCATCCTGGTGCGACGGTCCTTGGCCGGAGGCCCCTCGCGGAGGTAGCCGCGATCCATCGCTCGCTCGACGATCTCGGAGAATGCGGCGTCGCGCATGCGGAGGCGCCGGCGGATCTCCGCCGCTGAGGCCTCAGGTCGGATGGCGACCGTCCACAGCGCGAGGTACTCGGTGGTGCGGAAGCCGAGCTCCACGAAGCGCTCGTCAAGCCGATGGGTCAGGGTCGTCGTGGCCGCCACGAGCGGCTCCAGGAGGGACGTCATGGACGGATGATGGCGCGAACCACTCACCTGACGGTTATCACGGGCTTGCCGGGCGTCGTGCTCGGCGCGCGCCATCGCCCGGCCGCGAGAAGCTTCGAATCCAGAGGTTTCGCGTCGGGGGGACCGGGGTACGGCCCGGCTGCCGCCGAAATCGAGCCGCCGCGCTCCGCTGATGCGGGCTCGACGCTCCGCCGGTACCATCCGCGGACGGCCCTCCCGCGACCAGACGTGACCGACACGTCCCGGCCAGACGGGATTCGGGCCCTGTTCTGTTGTCCTCGGAGGGATCGGTGAAGGTCGTCGTCGGGCTCGGGAATCCCGGGTCCCAGTACGCCGGGACGCGCCACAACGTCGGCTGGCTGGTCATGGACCGCCTGGCGGAGCGCGCCGGCTGGGATGGCCGTGGGCGCCAGCGCGACAGCTCGAACGTCGTCGGCGGGCGCTACCGCGGCCTGGACCTGACCCTCGTCAAGCCCCTCACCTACATGAACGACTCGGGCCTGGCGGTCCGCAAGGTGATGGTTCGCGAGCATGCCCCGCTCCAGGACATCCTGGTCGTCGCCGACGACTTCGCCCTGCCGTTCGGCAAGCTCCGCTTCCGCGAGGCGGGCAGCCACGGCGGCCACAACGGCCTGCGCTCGATCATCGACGAGCTGGGCACGGAGAAGTTCGCCCGGCTACGGGTCGGGATCGGCGACCCGGTCCGCGATGCGCGCGACCACGTGCTCTCGCGCTTCGAGCCCGACGAGACGCAGCGCCTGGACGAGCTGCTCGATGCCGCCGCCGACGCGGTCGAAGGCTGGGCCCGGGACGGCACGAGCAAAGCAGCCAACCGCTTCAACACCTTCGCCCTGCGGCCCGCCGACGCCGACCGCCTGGCCCCGCCGGGGGCGATCGATGGTCCGCCCGACGAGAACGGCATCCGCCGAACGAAGACCGGCTGGCGCCGGATGCTCCCCGGCAAGAAGGGCGACGACCACGATGGCTGATCGGCCGGCTCCGGGATCCACGACGCCCCCGATCCGGGGCAAGCGCGGCCGCGATCGGCGGATCGGCGAGGAGGTCGCAGCGGAATGGGCGGCCCGCCACGCGCCGCCGGCCGACCAGGACGCCATCGACTTCGACATCGCAGCCGTCGATGCCGAGGTCGCGGATGCGCGCGAGGCCGCGGCGACGTCGACACCGAGGGCCACGCCTGCCCGACGGACCGCTTCCCGCGGCGCCGCAGCGGAGCGACGGACCGGCGCGGGTCATCGCCTGCCGGACCTATCGGCACTGCCGCCGCTCCTGGCGGCGACCGGCTCGTTCGCCTCGCTGACGGAGCGCCTGGGCGTCCCGGCGGACGTGGACCGTGGCGCCCTTCGTCGACACGTCGGCCTGGTCGCCGTCCCGCACGGCGCCAAGTCCTACCTGGCGGCGACGATCGCGATGGGCGAGCCGCTGGTCTGGATCGCGCGCGACGCGGAGATCGGCGATCGGGTCGCGGAAGAGCTCGGTGCCTGGCTCGGCGATCCGGCGCTCGTCGCCGTCCTGGAGCCACGCACGGCCCTGGCCTACGAGCGCAGCGAGCTCGTCGCCGACGAGACGGCAGCACGGGTCGCCGCCCTGGCGGCGTGGCGGAGCGGCCGGGCCCGGGTCCTGGTGGCCAGCGTCCAGGCCCTGCTCCAGCACACCATCGCCCCCGATGACCTGCCGGCCACGCCCCGCGAGCTCGTCGTCGGGGCGCGACTCCACCAGGACCGGCTGTTGCGCGACCTGTTCGACCTCGGCTACTCGCCCGTGACCGAAGTGGCCGGGCGTGGCGAGTTCGCGCGACGGGGCGGCATCGTCGATATCTTCCCGCCCTCGATGGCGCTGCCCATCCGTGTCGAGTTCTTCGGCGACGAGATCGACTCGCTGCGCGCCTTCGACCCGACGGACCAACGCTCGACCGGCAAGGTGGAGCGGGCCGTCCTGTTGCCCGCGTCGGAGTTCCTGCTCCCGACCACGGGCGTGGCCGCGATCCGCGACCGGCTGGGCCGCGCCGCCGCACGTCTTCCGGAACGCCTCGCCGGCGACCTCGCCCGTTTCGAGGGGGCCGTGGACGACCCCCTCCGCGCCCCTGCGGCCACGACGACGGAGGCGTCCCGAGCCGTGGCCGTCGGTGACGCCGCGGAGGTGTGGGCCGCCCAGCTCGCCCCGGCCACCGGCCTCGACCACATCCCGCCGGGAACCATCCTCGTCCTGGACGAGCCTGGTGACATCGCCGAGGCGGCGGCCTTCCTCTGGCGCCAGGCTGACGAACGACGCGCAGAGCTCATCGAGGCCGGCGAGCTTCCCAAGGACTGGCCATCCACCTATCTCCCGCCGCGCGAATGGAAGAGCCGGCTCGTCGGGTCGCGGACGCTGGAGCTGACCTGGGAATCGGAGCCCGCCGCAGATGCCGCCATGGCCTCGGGCGGCAAGAGCTCGGGTGACGTGTTCGGCTGGCGCGAGCCGGTCCTGCCGCTGGGCCGCGCCAACCGCCTGGGCGACGCCGTCGCGGCCTGGCAGCAGGACGGCGCCCGCATCGTGCTGGCCAGCGACCAGGCCCCGCGCCTGGCCGAGATCCTGTCGGAGGCGGACCATCCTGTGGCCATCGCGGAGGCCCGCGTCGATGCCCCGCCACCGGGCGCCATCGCGCTCATCGGTCGCAGCCTCAACGGGGGTTTCACGGGCGGCCCGGACGGTCTGACCTTCGTGACCGACCGCGAGCTGTTCGGGACCGTCCGCATCCGCCGACCCAAGGCCCTCCGTCGGGTCGTGCCGCGCGACATCCTGGAGCGCCTGACGCCAGGAGACCTCGTCGTCCACATCGATCACGGCGTGGCGCGCTACGAGCAGATGCTCCGACGCGGCGGCGCCGGCGACGAGCGCGACTACCTCGAGTTGTCGTTCGCGGGCGGCGACCGGATCTTCGTGCCCGTCGAGCAGATCGCCCGCGTGACCCGTTACGCCGGCGGGGAGCGGCCGCAACTTTCCAAGCTCGGCGGCACGGAGTGGCTGCGCGCCAAGCAGCGCGTGCGCAAGGCCGTCGCGGACCTCGCCGACGAACTCCTGGCCCTGTACGCGGCCCGCGCCGATGCCCACGGCCACGCCTTCACCGACGACACGCCCTGGCAGGCCGAGCTGGAGGCCTCCTTCCCGTACGAGGAGACGATCGACCAGCTGCGTGCCGCCGCGGAGGTCAAGGCCGACATGGAGCAGGGCCGACCGATGGACCGGTTGGTCGTCGGCGACGTGGGCTACGGCAAGACGGAGGTCGCCCTGCGGGCGGCGTTCAAGGCCACCCAGGACGGCAAGCAGGTCGCGGTCCTCGTCCCGACCACGGTCCTCGCCGCGCAGCATCAAGCCACGTTCAGCCAACGCTTCGCGGCGTTTCCCCTCGAGGTACGCCTCCTGTCGCGCTTCGTCAGTGCGAAGGAGCAGGCGGCGACCATCGCGGGCCTCGCCGACGGGACGGTGGATCTCGTCATCGGGACGCATCGGCTGCTGAGCAAGGACGTGCGCTTCAAGGACCTCGGTCTCGTCGTCGTCGACGAGGAGCAGCGCTTCGGGGTGGCCGCCAAGGAGCGCCTCAAGCAGCTCCGCCGCGAGGTCGACGTGCTCACCCTGTCGGCGACGCCCATCCCGCGCACGCTCAACCTGGCGATGGCCGGCATCCGCGACCTGTCGGTCATCGAGACACCGCCCGAGGACCGGCTGCCCATCCAGACCAGGGTCGCGGAGGCATCCGCGGGGCTGGTCCGGGACGCGATCCTGCGCGAGCTGGACCGCGGCGGGCAGGTGTTCTACGTCCACAACCGGGTCGAGACGATCGAGGCCCAGGCCGAGCAGCTCCGTCGCCTGCTCCCCGACGCCCGCTTCGTGGTGGGCCACGGCCAGATGCCCGAAGGCGCCCTGGAGAAGGTCATGATCGCCTTCGCCGACGGGGCGGCCGACGTCCTCATCTGCACGACGATCATCGAATCGGGCCTGGACATCCCGAACGCCAACACGATCATCATCGATCGCGCGGACACGCTCGGGCTGGCGCAGCTCTATCAGCTCCGCGGGCGCGTCGGTCGATCGGCGCGGCGAGCGTACGCGTACCTGCTCTACCGCCGTCGCGAGCGGCTCAGCGACGAGGCCCGCAAGCGGCTGCAGGCCATCTTCAACGCCTCGGAGCTTGGCGCGGGGTTCCAGATCGCTCTGTCGGACCTGGAGATCCGCGGCGCCGGCAACATCCTGGGCGGCGAGCAGTCAGGGCACATGGCGGCCGTCGGCTTTGACCTGTACAGCCGGATGCTGGCCGAGGCCGTCGAGCAGCAGAAGGCGAAGCACGAAGGGCGCGCCCCCATCGTCGAGGTCGCGCAGGCCGTCATCGACCTGCCCGTGGACGCGCATCTCCCCGACGACTACGTCCCCGACGAGGCCCAGAAGCTGGAGCTGTACCGGCGTCTGGCCCGAGCCCGCGACGGCGGCGCGATCGCGGCCTTCCGCCAGGAGGTCACCGACCGGTTCGGCCCGCTGCCGGCGCCAGTCCTTCGGCTCGTGGAGGTCGCGGAACTGCGCCTGGCGGCCGAAGCGGCGGGCGTGACGTCGATGTCGCGCGAGGACGGCTGGCTGGTCGTGCGCTTCGGGGCGTCGCTCAGTCGGTCGATGGCCATGCGCCTGCTGGGCGACGGGGGCCTGCCAGGCGTTCGCGCGTCGGAGGTGACGTTCGCCTCCAACCAGGTCCGCGTTCGCGCGCCGGCCGCTGCGGCGAAGGCCTGGCAGCTGACCCAGGCGATCGTGGCGCGCCTGGGTGCCGGACCGGCCGCGCCCCTGGCGGCCCCAGCCGCCGACTGACTCGGACGCCGCGTTCCGCTCAGGACCGCATCCGGAACGAACGCCTCGTGATGCCGCGCTGAAACGACACAACGTCGTCGATCCTGCGTGAGCCCACGCACGGCTGTGCGGATCTCGGTCCTGGGAGGAACCTCAGCGCCGGGTACGCGACCGTGCATCGGCGGCACGGGCCGCCTGTGCGACCATCGAGGGCATGCGACCGTTCACCTTCCACGCCGCCGTCCAGGGCATCTTCGACGGTCCGACCCTCTCGGCCACGGCGCGCCGCGCGGAGTCGATGGGCTACACCTCCCTGGTGGTCCCGGATCACCTGATCCCGCAGCTCTCGCCGGTGCCGGCGATGATCGCGATCGCGGCGGCGACGACCACCCTGCGCGTCGGCACCTTCGTCTTCAACAACGACCTGCGCCACCCCGCCGTCCTTGCCCAGGACCTGGCATCGGTCGATGTCCTGAGTGGCGGTCGCCTGGACATCGCGATCGGCGCGGGCTGGCGGCGCGAGGAGTACGACGCGATCGGCCTTGGCTTCGACCCCGTGGGCGTCCGGGTCGCGCGACTCACCGAGTCGATCGCCGTGCTCAAGGGCTGCTTCGCTGACGGACCGTTCTCGTTCGCCGGTGAGTTCTTCCGCATCTCGGACTACGACGCCGAACCCAAGCCCGTCCAGCGGCCGCATCCGCCGCTCATGATCGGCGGCGGGGGACGGCGGACGCTCAGCCTCGCCGCTCGCGAAGCCGACGTCGTCGGGCTGGCCCCGCGCACCGCCGGCGCGCAGCGGGTCGATCCCCGGAGCATCACCTGGGCCGCGACCCAGGAGAAGATCGACTGGGTGCGCGACGCCGCAGGCGACCGGTTCGAACGTCTGACCTTCAACGTCTACCCGTCGGCCTGGCCGGTGACGGTGACCGACGACCCGCGGGCCGCCGCCCGCGATGCCATCGACGACCTCCGAGCGCGGACCGGCATCGACGTCACCGAGGATGAGGTGCTCGCCTCGCCCCACCTGTTCATCGGCTCGATCGAGGGTCTCACCGCGAAGTTCCAGGCATTGCGCGAGGAACTCGGCATCACCTCGATCATGGTCGGCGACATGGACGAACTCGCGCCGGTCGTGGAGCGCCTCGCGGGAGCCTGACGCGCAGACACGACAGTCATGGACGGATGACGAAGGCGCTCGGCGCGTCTCCCGTGCAAACTTTGGACCATGTCGCTCAGCCAACGCCCCCGGACCACGCATATGGACGGCCTCTGGTCGCCGGCCAACCGCAACCTGACCATCGGGCTGGTCCTGACCATCACGCTCGTCGCCTTCGAGGCGCTGGCCGTCTCGACCGTCATGCCCATCGTCGCGGCGGAGCTCGGCGACCTGGAGCTGTACGGCTGGGTGTTCACCGCGTTCATGCTCGGGTCGCTCATCGGCATCGTGGTCAGTGGCGGCATCATCGATCGTCGCGGTCTGGGCGTCCCGTTCGTCGTGGGCATCGGCCTGTTCGCGATCGGACTCGTCATCGGCGGCCTGGCGCCATCGATGGGCGTGCTCGTCGGGGCGCGATTCCTGCAGGGCCTGGGCGCCGGGGCCATCCCGCCCATCGCGTACGTGGCGATCGGGCGCTGCCTGCCCGAGCGCCTGCGGCCGCAGATGTTCGCGACGCTTTCGACCGCCTGGGTGATCCCCGGCGTCATCGGACCGGCGATCGCCGGCGTGATCGGGGAGACGTTCGACTGGCGGTTCGTCTTCCTGGGGCTGTTGCCGCTCATCGGCGTGGCCGCCCTGATCGCCTTCCCAGCCGTTCGTCGGGTCGGCCCGCCCGCTGAGGTCGCCGACCTGGAGGCCCAGGCCTCCGCCTCGTTCCGCCGGCGCTTTCCGCTGGCCCTGCGCGTCGCCGTCGGGACGGGCCTCTTCCTGACCGGCCTGACCAGCGGCCAGCCGGTGGCCGCGCTCGCCCTGGTCGCGGTGGGCCTGGTCCTCGCGCTCCCGGCACTCAAGGCCCTGACCCCGGCCGGGACGCTGCGCCTGGCCCGTGGCCTTCCGGCGGCCGTGCTCCTCCGCGGCGTCCTGACCTTTGCCTTCTTCGGCGTCGATGCCTACGTGGCCCTGGCCCTCGTCGACTGGCGCGGCCTGAGCGCCACGGAGGCCGGTATCGCGCTGACCGCGGCCACGCTCACCTGGACGGCCGGATCCTGGATCCAGGCGCGCCTGGCCCAGCGCTATCCGCCGGAGCGGTTCGCCCAGGTGGGGTTCCTGGTGGCCGTCGTGGGTCTCGCCCTGTTCGGCGTCGTGCTCCTCCCCGAGGTCTCGCCGTGGGTCGCGATCCCGACGTTCGGCGTCGCCGGTCTGGGCATGGGCCTCGCCTACGCCCCGTTGACCCTCATCGTGTTGCGCGAGGCGCCGTCCGGCGAGCAGGGTGGGGCATCCGCGGCCCTGTCTCTGACCGATTCGCTGGGCACGGCCCTGGGCACCGGGGTCACCGGGGCGCTCGTCGCGGCGTCGGTCCGCGCCGATGGGTCCGCGGTCATGGGGCTGGCCGTCGGATTCGCGGTGGCGGTCGCCGTCGGTCTCCTCGGGCTGGCGGCGAGTGGTCGATTGCGACCGGCGCGCTCGACGGACGCGACCGCTCGGCCCGTGGCCGTGCCGCAGGCCTGACCCACCCTGGTCGAACCGAGCCGTGCAGCGGCTGCGGTAGACTTCGGGCCGGCGTCCACGAACGCCCGACGCCGGTCGCGAACCCGCCGTCGCAGCCCACCCGACCACCCCGACCCGATGGAGGTCCCACCGATGTCCGCCGAGGCGCTGCGCGAGCGGATCCGCGAGATCCCCGACTTCCCGAAGCCCGGGATCCTGTTCTACGACATCACGACGCTCCTCAAGGACCCGGTCGCCTACAAGCAAGGCATCGACGCGATGCTGGAGCCCTACCGCGACGAGCGGATCGATCTGGTCGTCGGGATGGAGTCGCGCGGCTTCATCTTCAGCTCCCCGATGGCCTATCAGCTGGGCGCGGGCCTTGTCCCGGTGCGCAAGCTCGGCAAGCTGCCGGCCGAGACGATCACGGTCGAGTACGCGCTGGAGTACGGCTCGAACACGCTGGAGATCCATCGCGATGCGATCCAGCCGGGCCAGAAGGTCCTCATCGTCGACGACCTGCTCGCCACCGGCGGCACCGTCAAGGGCACGATCGAACTCGTCGAGCGCCTCAAGGGCGAGGTCGTCGGTCTCGGGTTCCTGGTCGAGCTCGAATTCCTCAAGGGACGCGACCGGCTCGAGGGCCGGCGGGTCACCTCCGTCATCAAGTATTGACCGCCCGCCCGGCCTGAGGACGCACTGTTGACGGACCCTGCCGCGGAACCGAACGAGGCGGGCACCCGGCCGGAGGAGGCGGCGGCTACGGCGCCGAGCGCGCCCCCGCCACCCCCGGACGCCGATCTGGGCCGCCGCCGGTTCTTCCGCCAGTTCGCCGGCGAGCTGTTCCAGGGTGCGGCCACGGTCGTCGGTGCCGCCCAGGTCCTGCAGCGCGCGTCGGCGGAGGCGGCCGCGGGGATCCTGGACCCGGAGGCCGGTGCCGCCCGCCTGGAGGCCGCCGGGGTCGGGGTGGGCCCTTCGGCAGCCAACGCCGCGCCGACCGGCTTCCGCACCCCGTTCCGCGAAGACCGCGGCACGCTCTACATCGTCGACCAGCGCAAGCTGCCGGACGCCCTCATCGAGTACGAGGCGACCTCCGCCGCCCAGGCGTCGTATGCCATCCGCGAGATGATCGTGCGCGGCGCGCCGGCCATCGGCCAGGTGGCGGCCATCGGCCTCGCGCTCACCGCCGAGAAGATCGCCACCGCGCGACCGTATGCCCGGCGAGCCACCCTGCGCGGGGCCGCGAACGCCCTGCGCAACGCGCGACCGACGGCGGTCAACCTTCGCTGGGCGGTCGACCGACTGATGAGCGCCTATGGATCGATCGGCGATCTGTCGGAGGACGGCCCGGCCATCGCCGCGGCGATGCGCTCGGAGGCCGACGCGATCGTCTTCGAGGCCACGCAGGATCACGGCCGGATGGCCGCCTTCGGGCTGGAGGTGCTGGCGTTCCCCGACGATCGGCCGCTCCAGCTGCTGACCCACTGCAACACCGGGCCGCTCGCCTGCGGGCAGTACGGGACCGCGCTGGGCGTCGTCCAGGCCGCCCACCACGCCGAGCGACCGATCCACGTCTGGGTCGATGAGACGCGGCCCTACCTGCAGGGCGCCCGCCTCACGGCCTGGGAGCTCGCCCAGGCCGGCGTGCCGCACACGCTCATCCCGGATGTCGCGGCCGGTCACCTGATGGCCCGCGGCGAGGTCGATGTCGTCATCGTGGGGGCGGACCGCGTGGCGGCCAACGGCGACACGGCCAACAAGGTCGGGACGTACACCCTGGCCGTCCTCGCGGCCCGCCACGGCATCCCGTTCTATGTCGCGGTGCCGATCAGCACGGTGGACCTTGCGACGCCCGGCGGCGCCGAGATCCCGATCGAGGAGCGGGCCGCCGCCGAGGTCCTGTCGTTCCGCGGCGTGCGCATCGCGCCGCCGGACACGGCCGTCCGCAACCCGTCGTTCGATGTCACCCCGGCGGAGCTGATCACCGGCTTCATCACCGACGAGGGCGTGCTGCGGGCGCCGTACGACGCGTCGCTGGCCTCGGCCGTCGCGAGCCGCGAGCTGCGCCGCGCTTCGGCGCCGGGGTTCCGTGCGTGGACACCGCCTCCGGCCCCCGCCGAGGAAGCCGCCGGCGCCCCTGCCGAAGACACCACCCCCGCGCCGGCCGAGACCGAAGCCCCCGCTGAGGTCCGGGCCTGATGGCCAGCGTGGTCCTGGGCCGTCGCTCGCAGGCCTCCGCCCGTCAGACCACGGACCGGGCGCTCCTCGCCGGCTTCCTGGATCAGGACCGGCTGTACGCGGCCTACGCCATCTGCGACCTCGAGGACCGCGAGTTCGCGCCGACCCGCTGGGGCGCGGCCTACGACGGCGACGAGCTCATCGCCATCGGGATGGAGTACACCGGGCCGACGCCACAGCCCCTGTTCGTGCTCGGCCGCCCGGACGGGATCGCGGCCGTCCTCCGTGACGTCATCCGGCCACGGGCGGCGTACATCGCCACGCGCGCCGCGAACCTCCCGTCGGTCGAGGCCTACTACCGCGTCGACCCGGGACCCGAGATGCTCCGGATGTGGGTCGATCGAACGCGCTTCCGCCCCTACCCGGCCACCGTCCAGCGCCTGCTGCCGATCGACATCGGCGACCTCAACAAGCTGTACCAGCTGGGCTTCGCGTCGTGGCTGCCGTCGAGCGCCATCGCCGACGGGGTCTACTACGGGATGCGCGTCAACGGCCAGCTCGTGGCCGCGGCGGGGACGCACGTCATCAGCCCGCAGGCTCGGCTCGCGGTCGTCGGCAACGTCCTGACCCATATCGACTATCGTGGCCGCGGCTTCGCGACCGCCGTGACGGGCGCCGTGACCGCCGACCTGTTGCGGACCTCCGACCAGGTGGTCCTCAACGTCCGGGCGGATAATCCCCCGGCCATCAACGCCTATCGACGCCTGGGCTACACCGAGCATGCCCGCTTCGAGGAGCGCCTCATCCACCGGCTCGGCTCGCCCTGGCCCGATCTCGTGGCGCCCATCCGGCGCCTGCTCACCCGCAAGGAGACTCCGAACTGATGTCCACGACCGCCCTGCCCGCCCACGACGTGACCGACCTGGGTCTTGCGACCGAAGGCGTCCGCCGCATCGAATGGGCCGAGCGCGAGATGCCCGTCCTGCGCCTGATCCGCGAGCGTTTCGAGCGCGATCGCCCGCTCGAGGGCCTGCGCATCGGCGCCTGCCTGCACGTCACGACCGAGACCGCGAACCTCATGCGCACGCTCAAGGCCGGCGGCGCGGAGGTCGTGCTGGCAGCGTCCAACCCCCTCTCGACCAAGGACGACGTCGCCGCAGCCCTCGTCGCTGCGTACGGGATCGCCACGTTCGCGCGCCGCGGCGAGGATCGCGACACGTACTACGCGCACCTCAACGCCGTCGCCGACACGCGGCCCCAGATCACCATGGATGACGGCTGCGACCTCGTGTCCCTGATCCACAGCGAGCGACCGGACCAGGTCAAGGAGGTCCTCGCTGGCACGGAGGAGACGACCACGGGCGTCATCCGGCTCAAGGCGATGGCCGCCGACGACGCGCTGGGCTTCCCGGTCGTGGCCGTCAACGAGGCCCAGACCAAGCACCTCTTCGACAACCGCTACGGCACCGGGCAGAGCACGGTGGACGGCATCCTGCGGGCCACGAACATCCTCATCGCCGGCCGCAAGGTCGTCATCGCCGGCTACGGCTGGGTGGGCAAGGGGATCGCGTCCCGGATGGATGGCCACGGCGCGCACGTCGCGATCGTGGAAGTGGACCCGGTCCGCGCCCTGGAGGCGCTCATGGACGGGTTCGCCGTCATGAGCCACGCCGACGCCGCTCGCTGGGGTGAGTTGTTCGTGACCGCGACCGGCAACCTCAACGTCTTCCGCCGCGAGCACTTCGAGTCGATGAAGGACGGCGCGATCATGGCCAACTCCGGCCACTTCGATGCCGAGCTGGATCTGGCCGCGCTCCGGGCGCTCGCCGAGGGCCACGAGCGCGAAGTGCGCGAGAACGTCACCGAGTTCGACCTGGGCGGCAAGAAGCTCAACCTCATCGCCGAGGGCCGGCTCGTCAACCTTGGCGCCGCCGAGGGCCACCCCGCGGCGGTCATGGACATGAGCTTCGCCAACCAGGCGCTCTCGGCCGAGTACGTCGCGCTCCACCACGCCGAGCTGGAGGCCAAGGTCTACGTCGTGCCCGAGGCCATCGACGCCGAGGTCGCGCGCCTCAAGCTCGCCGCCCTGGGCATCGAGCTCGAGCCGATGACCGCCGAGCAGGCCGCGTACGTCTCCTCCTGGCAGCACGGCACCTGATCGCGGATCGCCCGCGAAGGGCTGGCTGATGTCCGACGACGCCACCGACCTGTCCCTCGAGGAACCGGCCTCCGGGCCGACCGTCCTGCCGTTCGGCAGTTGGCCGTCGCCCATCCGGGTCGATGACCTGCTCATCGACGCGGTGCGCCTCGGCCAACCGTGGGTGGACGGCGACGACGCCTACTGGGTGGAAGGCCGCCCGGCCGAGGGCGGTCGTACCGTCCTGGTCCGGCGCGCCGCGGACGGCACGACCAGCGACCTCACCCCACCGCCCTTCGACGCTCGCTCGCAGGTCCACGAGTACGGGGGCGGGGCCTACACGGTCGCCGGAGGCACGGTCGTGTTCTCGAATCGTGCCGACGGCCGGCTGTATCGCCTGGACCCGGGCGTGGGCGAACCGGTCGCGATCACCCCGGCGGGGCCCTGGCGCTACGGCGACCTGCGGTTCGATACGGCGCGCCGGCGCTTCCTGGCCATCCGCGAGGACCACGGCGCGCGCGGCGAGGCCGTGGCGGCGATCGTGGCCGTGCCGCTGGACGGCGACCGCGACCCCGATCTGCTCTACCAGGGTCCGGACTTCATCACGTCGCCGCGCCTCTCCCCGGACGGCCGGGCGCTCGCCTGGTTGGAGTGGGACCACCCGGACATGCCGTGGGACGCGACCCGGCTGCGGGTCGCGGTCTTCGCCGACGACGGGAGCCTGGGCCCGTCCGACCTCGCCGCCGGCGGTCCCGAGGAATCGATCGTCCAGCCTGAGTGGTCGCCCGACGGCGTGCTCCACCTCATCAGCGACCGCAGCGGCTGGTGGAACCTGTACCGGCTCGTGGAGGGGCCACGACTGGAGCCGCTGGCGCCGATGGACGCGGAGTTCGCCGGTCCGGCGTGGGTCCTGGGCGGCTCGTCGTACGCGTTCCTGCCCGACGGCTCGATCGCGGCGATCGCTCGCCGTGAGGGTCGCGACCGCATCATCCACATCGCGCCTGGGCGGCTCGTCGGGGAAGTGGAATCGCCATTCACAGAGATCGCCGGCCTGCGGGCGGGGGCGTCCATCGTGTTGGCCATCGCCGGCTCCCCGACCGAGCACGCGGCGGTCATCGCCCTGGACCCCGGGACCCTCGCCCCGACCGGCGTCCTGCGCCGCTCGAGCACCGTATCCGTGGATCCAGCGTCCATCGCCCGGCCCGAGCCGATCACCTTCCCCTCGACCGACGGCCGGATGGCGCACGCCCTCTTCTACCCGCCGACCAATGCCGCCTGCGTCGGTCCAGCCGGGGAGCGGCCGCCGCTCGTGGTCCGCTCCCACGGCGGCCCGACCTCGAACGCCTCGACGTCGCTGGACCTCGACTTGCAGCTCTTCACCAGCCGGGGCATCGCGGTCGTCGATGTCGACTACGGCGGGAGCAGCGGCTACGGTCGCGCCTATCGACAGGAGCTCGATGGCGCGTGGGGCGTGGTGGACGTCGACGACTGCGTGGCGGCGGCCCGCTTCCTCGTCGCTCGCGGCGACGTGGATCCGGAGCGCCTGGCCATCGAGGGCGGCAGTGCGGGCGGGTACACGACGCTTGCGGCCCTCGCCTTCCGCGACGTGTTCGCGGCGGGCATCAGCGCCTACGGGATCGGCGACCTCGAGACCCTCGCTCGGGACACCCACAAATTCGAGGCACGCTACATGGATCGCCTGGTGGGGCCGTACCCCGCGATGGCGGAGCGCTACCGCCAGCGCTCGCCGGTCCACTACCTCGACGAGGTGTCGTGCCCCGTCCTCGTGCTACAGGGCGCGGAGGACCGGGTCGTGCCGCCCGCCCAGGCAGCGGCCATCGTCGCGGCACTGCAGGCCAACGGCATCCCACATGCCGCACGCACGTTCGCTGGCGAGGGCCACGGCTTTCGCGGCGCCGACGCGATCCGGGAGGCGACGGAGGCCCGGCTCGCGTTCCTGGGTGCCGTCTTCGGGTTCACGCCGGCGGATGTGGAGCCGATGGCCCTGGAGGGCATCCAGGCGTGGCGGGCGCGCCGCGACCGGTCCGTCGTCGCCTGACGAGCGAAGGGACGCCCATGGAGCACACCGTCACCCCCATCGAGCTCATCTTCGTGCTGTTCGCCGTGGCCATCGGGCTCTCGTACATCGCGCGCCGGCTGCACATCGCACAGCGGGAGGCGGTCATCCGCCTGCGCGACGACGGGGTCATCAACGACGAGACGCTGCGCGCCATCGAGCGGGACCTGGACCTCGAGGCCCTGCGCGCCGGCGCCTGACCCGTCCACGCGCCCCTGCGCTCCCACGGCGCGCATCGCGTCACGAATCAGCACCCGCCCTGCGCACACGTCGCGCCGTCGGTGCGTCCTGGCGGTCGATCACGAGGCTCTCATCGGGAGTCGCATGTCATGAGCGAGCAGAGGCACCGGTCCATGCCCGTGGCGGCCGATGGGCCGGTCGCGGTGATACCCTCCGACCTGCTACCGCAGCGAGGAGTCCGTTGAGCATCGTCGACGCCGCCCAGTACCTGTTCACGTCCGAGTCGGTCACGGAAGGCCACCCGGACAAGATGTGCGACCAGGTCTCCGACGCGATCCTGGACGCCATCCTGCGCGACGACCCGAACGCCCGGGTGGCCTGTGAGACCGCCACCACGACCGGCCTGGTCATGGTCCTCGGTGAGATCTCGACCACGACCTATGTCGACTTCCAGCAGATCGTCCGCGACACGGTGCGGGACATCGGCTACACCCGGGCCGACTACGGCTTCGACTACCAGACCTGCGGCACGCTCGTGTCGGTCAAGGGCCAGTCGCCGGACATCGCCCAGGGCGTGGACGCGGCGCTGGAGATCCGCGACGACGCGGCGGCCGCCTTCGAGCTGGGGGCCGGTGACCAGGGGATGATGTTCGGGTTCGCGTGCCGGGAGACCCCGGAGCTCATGCCCCTGCCGATCGCCCTGGCCCACCGCATGGCCCAGCGCCTGACCGAGGTGCGTCGAACGGAGCAGTTCCCGTACCTGCGCCCGGACGGCAAGACGCAGGTGACCGTGGAGTACGCCCATGGCGTGCCGGTCCGGGTCGGGACGGTCGTCGTGTCCGCCCAGCACGATCCCGACGTGGACGCCGCGCAGCTCCGCGACGACATCATCGGCTCGGTCATCCTGCCGACCATCCCCGAGGCCCTGCGCGGCGCGGACCCGGTCATGCACGTCAATCCGACCGGGCGCTTCGTGACCGGCGGCCCGATGGGCGATGCCGGCCTGACCGGGCGCAAGATCATCGTGGACTCGTACGGCGGCATGGCGCGTCACGGTGGCGGCGCCTTCTCCGGCAAGGATCCGACGAAGGTCGATCGCTCCGCCGCGTACGCCGCCCGCTGGGTGGCCAAGAACGTGGTCGCGGCGGGACTCGCCGACCGCTTCGAGGTCGAGGTCGCCTACGGCATCGGCATCGCCCGGCCCATCTCCTTCTCGGTCGACTCCTTCGGCACCGGCAAGATCGACGACGCCGCGATCCAGGCGCTCATCGAGCTCCACTTCGACCTCCGCCCGGCATCGATCATCGCGGCGCTGGACCTGCGCCGGCCGATCTACCGGCAGACCGCCGCGTACGGCCACTTCGGCCGACCGGAGCTGGACCTGCCGTGGGAGCGCACGGACAAGGCCGCGCTCCTGGCCTCCGAGGCCGGTCTCCCGGAGCCGGAGCTCGTCAGCGCCTGACGGTGATCGCGCGGCTCAGGCGGACTGTTCGGTGATCATCCCGGCGACGGACGCCTGCGCTCCCCGCTGACCGGACCGCCGTGCGTTGCGCCAGATGAGGATCTGGCCGATGACCAGGATCCCCAGGGTGATGAGCAGCATGATCGCCGCGACCGCGTTGGTGGCCGGCGTGACGCCCTTGCGGATGGTGCCGAACACGTACAGCGGCAGGGTCGTGGAGCCGGCGCCGGACACGAACGTGGTGATGACGTAGTCGTCGAAGCTGAACGTGAACGACAGCAGGAACCCGGCCACGACCGCCGGCAGCAACTGCGGGAACGTGATCTGCCAGAACGTCCGCCAGGGCGTCCCGTACAGGTCGTAACTCGCCTCGACGTGGGTCCGGTCCATGCCGGACAGGCGCGCGCGGACCAGGAGCATGACCAGGCTGATGTTGAACAGCGCGTGGGCGGCGATGATCGTCTGGAATCCCAGCTTGAGCTGCAGGTCGAGCAAGGGGTTCAAGGCGTCGAAGGTCGAGGAGAAGAAGACCAGCGTCGCCAGGGCGATGACGATCTCGGGCACGATGATGCTGATGAAGGTCAGCGCCTCGAACGGCGTCCGGAACCACTTCGGCGCCCGCTGGAGGCCGAGGGCCGCCATCGACCCGAAGATCGTCGCGATGACCGCCGTCGAGGTCGCCACGATGAAGCTGTTGAGCAGCGCGCCCTGGACGACCGTGTCGCTGAGGACGCTCTCGTACCACTTGAAGCTGAAGCCCGCCCACTGGGTCACCCGCCGGTTCGTGGCGTTGAAGCTGAACACGACCACGATGACGATCGGGATGTACAGGAACAGGTAGATGAGCAGCGAGTGCACGCGCAGCCAGCGTTCGACGAACGCCCCGAAGCGGTCGCCCCCGGGCTTCGTGCGCCGACGGCCGGCGTCCGCCCGCCCGCCCGTGACGGCGGTCGACGCAGCCGTGTCGATGGGCGTTGCGGGGGCGGTCACAGGACGCTCACCTCGCGGGTCTTCCGGCCGCGATTGGCGAACCACAAGTAGAACACGACCGAGACCAGCATGATCAGGATGAGGATCACGGCCCGGGCCGCGCCCTCCGGCCAGTTGCGAGCCTCCAGGAACTGCAGGACCAACTGGTTGCCGATGAGGAACACCCGCCCGTAGCCCAGGATCGCCGGGATGACGTACTCACCCATGAGCGGGATGAAGACCAGGATGCTGCCCGTGATGAGGCCAGGCAGGGTGATCGGCAGGGTGATCTGGCGGAACGTGGCCCAGCGGCCGGCCCCCAGGTCCTTGGACGCCTCGACGAGCGTCCGATCCATGCGCTCAAGGGTCACGTAGATCGGGAAGACCATGAGGGGCAGATAGCCATACACGACCCCGATGAGGACCGCGACCGGCGTGCCCAGGATGCGGAACCCGGAGTCGCCGATGATCCCGCCGATGAATCCGGCGATCCCGTCCGGCCCCAGCAGGGTCAGCCAGGCATATGTCCGGATGAGGAAGCTCGTCCAGAACGGGATCACCAACAGGACGATGAGCAGCGACTTGCGCGGCCCCGCGCGGGTCGCGATGAAGTAGGCGATGGGCAATGCCGCGAACAGGCAGAGCACGGTGCCGGTCGCCGCGAGGACGAGGCTCGTGATGAACGGCGAGATCCGTGTCGGATCCAGTGCCGAGCCGTAGTTGACGAAGGTGAACGCCGGCTCGTAGCCACCCAGCCGGGAAGCGTTCCCGAAGCTCATCACGACCACGATGGCCAAGGGGGCCACGAGCAGCACCAGGTACCACAGGCTGGCTGGCAGCAGCAACAGGCCGGTCAGCAGCCCGGTACGCACGGAACGTGCCGGCCGCACCACCCTGGGCGGTGCGGCCGTGGTCGACGAGGTCATGGGAAGTGGAGCGGAGGTCGGGTCAGGCGCCCTGGCCGATCTTGGACTTGAACTCCTCCCAGATATCCAGGCGGAGCGGGTCGGTCGAGGTGTCTTCCGCGCCCTCGAGCCTGGCGAGGACGTCGTCCGGCACGAACAGCGCCGGATCGGCCAACAGCTCCGGGTCGATGAACTTCTTTGCCTCGCTGTTGGGCGTGGCGTACTGGTTCGTCTCGGTCTCGATGGCCTGGATCTGCGGGTGATGGATGAAGTTCAGGAACGCATGGGAGGCCACCGGGTGCGGCGCGTCGGCCAGGACGACCCAGGTGTCCATCCAGTACAGGGTCCCGTCCGAGGGGATGATGTACTGGATGTCCGCCGTCTCGGGCAGATCGCGCAGCTCCAGGATGCCGCCGGTCCAGGTCAGGCCGAGGACGGCTTCCTCGGTCTCGAGCTTGGTGTTGTACTGGTCCGAGTCGAGGGCCAGGACATGCGGCGCGATGCCCAGGAGCATCTCGCGGGCTGCCTCGAGCTCACTCTCGACCTTCGTGTTCAACGAGTAGCCCAGGGCCTTGAGCGGGGCGACAAAGACGTCACCGGGCGAATCGACCATGACGATGCGGCCGGAGTACGTCGGTGCGACCTCGAAGAACTGCTTCCAGGAGCTGACGTCCTCCTTCACGACCTTGGTCCGGACGGAGATGCCCGTCGTGCCCCAGTCCTTCGGGAGCTGGTACTCGTCCTTCGGATCCCACCAGACGCCCTTGAACGGGGCCTCGATGTATTTGGCGTTGGGGATCTGGGCCCAGTCGATCTTCTGGATGAAGCCCTGCTCCACCATCGCGGGCACGAACTCCGCGGTCGGGGCGCTGATGTCCCACTGGCCGATGGCCCCGCCCTGGAGCTTGGTCAACAGCTCGTCGTTGGAGGCGAATGTGTCGTAGGTGAACTTCTCGATGCCGAATGCAGACTTGAACAGCTCGATGTTCCCCGGGTCGACGTAGTCTCCCCAGTTGTACATGAATAGATCCTTCTCGATGCCCGCCGGCACCGCGAACGACGGCACCGCGGTCGCGCCCGCCACGCCCGAGGGCGCGGCCGAGCCGCCACCCGTACCTGAGCAGGCCGCCAGGAAGGCCGCGCTCGCGGACAGCGTGCTCGCGTACAGGAAGCCACGCCGGCTCAGCGGCGTCTGCGCCATCCGGCGGATGGCCTGATCGATCTGGTGCTCTGCCACGTGTCACTCCTCCTCCGGGTCCAGCCCGGTGCTCCGCTCCTCAGCCAGCGAGGATCAGGTTTGCGTCCTCATGCCAGCGCACGACCACTGGGTCGCCCGGCCCGACCCCAGGGGCGCCTCCGGCCCCTGCGGCGTTCTGATGTCGGACGATGAGTTCGCCCGCCTCCCCCGTGTCCACGCGATACTCGGTCTGGTCGCCCAGGTAAGTGCCTTGCCGAACGCGGCCCTCGATGGCCGTGATGCCGGCGGCCGGTTCCGAGGCGGAACCCGCCGGAGCCACCTCGAGCCGCTCCGGGCGTGATGCGACCGTCACGGCGTCGCCCGTGACGAGCGTCCGATCCGGGTCGGTGACGCGACCGCGGATGATGAGCCCGGACGCGCCGCGCACGGTCGCGACGCGCGACACCGCATCGAAACCCTGGACCGTCGCCGGGATGAAGTTGGACGTGCCGATGAAGTCGGCGACGAAGCGGTTGACCGGTCGCTCGTAGAGCTCGGTCGGGTCCCCCTGCTGCTGGATGCTGCCGTCCTTCATGACCACGATCACGTCGCTCATCGTGAGCGCCTCCTCCTGGTCGTGAGTCACGTAGACGAAGGTGATGCCGACCTCGCGTTGCAGGGCCTTGAGCTCGAGCTGCATCTCCTTGCGGAGCTTGAGGTCCAGGGCGCCCAGCGGCTCGTCGAGGAGCAGGACCGTCGGCCGGTTCACGAGCGCCCGGGCGAGCGCGACGCGCTGCTGCTGGCCGCCGGACATCTCCCAGGTGCGCCGGCGCTCGTAGCCGCCGAGGCGGACCAGGGCGAGCGCCTCGCTGGCGCGGCGCTGCTCCTCCGCCCGCGCGACCTTGCGTTGGCGCAGGCCGTAGCCCACGTTCTGGGCGACGTCCATGTGCGGGAAGAGGGCGTAATGCTGGAAGACCGTGTTGACGTTGCGCTGGTAGGGCGGCACGCCGGCGATCGGCTGGCCGGCCAGGAGGATCTCGCCCTCCGTCGGCTGCTCGAAGCCGGCGATCATCCGGAGGGTCGTCGTCTTGCCGCAGCCCGACGGGCCCAGCAGCGAGTAGAACTCGCCGCGCTCGATGCGCAGGTCCATCGCATCGACCGCCCGGACGTCACCGAAGCGCTTGGTGACGCCCAGGATCTCGACATCGGGCGCCGAGCCGGGCTCCGATTCCTGCGCGCCGACGGGGCGGCTGGGGACGGTCGCGGTGGGCAGGTCCGTGCTCGGGGAGGCGGTCAACGGCGGTCCTCGCTCTCCGGTCGCTGGGCAGCGTCGCTGTAGCCGGGCTACAGGTCCGCTGCATCGTAGGGGCGAGGCGCAGCGCCGTCAACGCAGTCTTCGTGCGAATCTCGCACGGTGCGGCGACCCAGCGACAACGTTGGCGCGACGGACTGTACCTATACTTCAGGACCTGTACACGTCGCGCGGTGGGAGGCCAGGCTTCGGTGGTCGCGGAGTTGCAACTCGGGACGCGGATCCGCGCGCTTCGACAGGCACGCCGTCTCACGCTGCGTGACATCGCGGAGCGCTCCGGGGTCACGGAGAGCTTCCTGTCGCAGGTCGAGCGCGACGTCACCAGCCCGTCGATCGCCACGGTCCAACGCATCGCGCGCGCTCTCGATGTATCGATCGCGCAGCTGTTCGCCGAGGAGTCGGCGACCGGTCGGGTCGTTCGGCGCGAGGCCCGTCGGAAGGTCGCCTATCCGGGACTCAAGGCCGTCGATGAGTTCCTGACCAACAACATGGCCGGCCGGCTGCAGGTGATCCTCTCGACCATCGAGCCGGGCGGGGGCACCGGTGCCGAGCCGTACACCCACGACTCCGACGAGGAGGTGGTGGTCGTGCTGGCCGGGGTCCTGGACCTGTGGGTCGGCGACGAGCACTACGTCCTGCGTGAGGGGGATGCCATCACCTTCCCCTCGCGGCTGCCGCACTGGAACGCGAACCACGGTGATCGCCCCGTGACGGTGTTGTTCTGCGTCACGCCGCCCAGCTTCTGAGGGCCGGTGTGCGCGCGCACCGGACCATCGACGGGCACACGACAGCGGACCATCGAGCGGTTAGCATGCCGACAGCCAGTCGTTACGGTGAGATGGTGCAGACAACGATTCGTCGCCCGCGCCGCTCCTTCGCCCGCGGATCCCGCCTCGGCCTGAACGCGACGTTGGCCCTCGTGTTGCTGGGCGCCCTTCCCTGGCCGGCTGCCGCCGCCGATGAGTCGCCGAGCCCCGCGCCGAGCGCGTCCGTCGCGCCGACAGCGACCCCCGAACCCACGCCCGCGCCGACGGTCGCGCCAAGCCCGGAGCCCACGCCCGCGCCGACGGTCGCGCCCAGCGCGACGCCGACGGCTGCGCCCACGCCGGCGCCGACGGCGATCGTCGAATCGGTCGTCATCTATCGCCGGTCTGCCATGGTCAAGCAGTACACCAACTACTGGTGTGTGCCCGCCACCGCGCAGACGATCCTGAACCTGGCCGCCGGCCGGAGCGACCAGACCCTCGCCACCCAGCGCCGGATGTACCGCAACATCCGGGCCCACAACCGGTACACGTACAAGACCCTCGGCAACGACCCGCAGGGCTGGGCCTGGGGACTGCGTTACTACAGTGGAAACACGCTGAACTACCAGGCGCGCGCGTTCACCAGCAAGACCCGGGCGCTGTGGGCCATCCAGGAGTCGATCCAGCGGACCGGCGATCCGGTCGGCGTGACGGTCCGCAGCGGGACGCATGCGTGGGTCGTCCTCGGCTATCGGCTCTCGACCGACATCGCCGACCCGTCGAAGCGGACGCTGCTGGGCTTCTACGTGAGCGGACCCCTGGGGGGGACCCGCGACCCGTGGACGTACAAGTACATGTCTCTCACGGCCTTCCGCAAGGTCTTCTCGATGTACCACGAGTGGCAGCGCAAGGTCATCTGGGAAGACAAGTGGGTGATCATCAGCCAGTAGTTCCGGGGCTCGCGCCCTCCCGACCGGAACGCTGATTCCCACGCACGGTCCGGCACGCAAGGCCGAGACCACTCGGAGGTCAGCCCGGGTGACCAGGTCAGCCCCGGTGACCTCCGCCGGACAGGCGAGCACGACCCATGCTCCCAGGTGGCAGGAAACCGTCATCTGGTCGTACCGCCATGAGAGATCTGTGCGAAACAGGTCAGCCCGGGTGACCTGGTCAGCCGCGGTGACCTCGGCACCGGCACCGCCCAGGCCGCCCGACCTGTCCGGCCCGGACGCCGCGGCGCTACGATGATGGCCTGCATGTACGCCGTGATCATGGCCGGTGGCGGCGGGACCCGACTGCACCCCCTCAGTCGCCCTGAACGTCCGAAGCCCTTCCTTCCGCTGCTCTCCGCCCGGACCTTGATCCAGGCGACGGCTGCCCGGCTGCCCACGGACGACATCACCGTGGTCACGGACCGGCGCTACGAGCGGCTAGTCCACGAGCAGCTGCCGGACGCCGGCATCCTCGTGGAGCCGATGGGCCGCAACACGGCTGCGGCCATCGCCCTCGCGACCGCCGCGCTGGACCGACCCGCCGATGAGGTGATGCTCGTCGTCCCGGCGGACGCTTATATCGACCCGGCGCGCGAAAGGCTCTTCCGCGACGTGCTGGCCAAGGCGGCGGAGCACCTGGCGAGCGGCTCGTTCGGCATCGAGGACCCGCTGGTCACCCTTGGCACCCAGGTGACCCATGCATCGACCGAGTACGGCTACCTCCTCCCCAAGCTCGAACGCGGTCAGCTCGTCGAGGGCCTGATGGCCTATCCGCTGGCGGCCTTCGAGGAGAAGCCCAAGCCGCCGCGAGCGGAGGCGCTGGTCGAGATGCAGGGTGTCGCCTGGAACGCCGGCATCTTCCTGTGGCGCCGCCGGGCCATCCGGGCCGCGCTCCAGCGCTACACCGGCCTCATCCAGCTCATCGAGCCGAGCATCGACTCGCCCAACCTGCTCCAGCACGCCTACGAACAGCTCAAGCCGGTATCGATCGACTACGCCGTCATGGAGAGCGCGGCCCGCGACGGGCAGGTCGTCATGGGCTCGGTGGATGTCGGCTGGTCGGATCTCGGCTCGTGGACGTCCCTGCTGACAGCCATCGGGGCGCGCGGCGAGGGCGCCGTCGTCCAGCCGGGCGAGACCGTCGAGGTCCAGTCAGAAGACCTGGTCATCCGTCGCCTGGATGGGCGCCTCGGGATCGTCACCCCGGAGCGCGGTAGCATGACCGCGGCCCAGCCGGTCGCCGTGCTGCGCGGGGCGGCCGCCGATCGAGGGGCGATCGCGGCCCTCATCGAGCGCTGCGCGGAACCGGGAGGATGAGGTGACGACGACAGGCCCCGTGGCACCGACGATCGTGTTCGGGACCGATGGCTGGCGGGCGCGCATCGCCGACGAGTTCACGTTCGACGCGGTCCGCCGCTGCTCGGATGGGGTCGCGCGCTACGTGGCCGACCGGGGCGAGACGGCCAAGGGTGTCGTCATCGCCTTCGATCGGCGTTTCGCCTCGGAGCACTTCGCGGCCGCAGCCGCGGAAGTCCTGACGGCGCAGGGTATCCCGGTCGCCCTGGCGTCCCACGCGGTGCCCACGCAGATGAGCTCCTTCGAGGTCGTCCAGCGCGGCGCCGCGGCCGGCATCGTCATCACGGCCAGCCACAACCCGTGGGTCGACAACGGTTTCAAGGTCAAGGCCCCGACCGGCGCCGCCGGCGGCGCGGACATGCTCAAGGCCATCGAACGACGCCTGGCCGAGAACGGCGACGTCGCCATCGATCGCCGCGCCCTCGACGACGCCGAGCGCGCAGGCATGCTGGAGCACTTCGATCCGTATGACGGCTACGAGGCGTTCGTCCGGCGGACGGTGGATCTCGACGCGCTCAAGGCGGCGGACGTGTCGGTCCTGGTCGATCCGTTGTACGGCGTCGGGGCGGGCTGGATCTCGCGCCTCCTCGCGGGCGGCAGGATCCGGGTCCAGGAGCTCCACCAGGAGCGCAACCCCTACTTCGGCGGCATCAACCCGGAGCCGATCCGGCCCAATGTCGACGAGACGCTGGCCCTGATCGCGCAGGGTGGCTACGACCTGGGCCTGCTCCTGGACGGCGATGCCGACCGGGCCGGTGCGGCGGACGAGCAGGGGACGTTCATCCACCAGCTCCAGGTCACGGGTCTGCTCATGTACTACCTCGCCGAGCATCGCGGCTGGCGCGACCCGGTCGTGGTCAGCATCAACAACACCTCCATGGCCGCGCGTCTCGGTGAGCATTACGGGATCGCCACCCACGAGACACCGGTCGGCTTCAAGTTCATCGGGCCGAAGATGATCGAGACCGGGGCGATGATGGGCGCCGAGGAGTCGGGCGGGTTCGGGTTCGGGATGCATCTCCCCGAGCGGGATGGCATCTATGCCGACCTGCTCCTGCTCGACCTGTTCCTGCGCGAGAAGGCTGCCGGCCGCTGGCCGGTCTCGCGCGCCATCGCCCATTTCCATGACATCGCCGGGCCGTCGTTCTACCTGCGGATCGATGTCCACGTGGATCGCGCCGTCTATGCCGAGACGAAGCGGCGCCTGCTGGTCGACCTGGCCGCCGCGACCCCCACCGAACTGGCCGGCGAGGCCGTGGCCCGGACCGTCGTGCTTGACACCGGCGATGGCTACAAGTTCTTCCTGGGCGATGGATCGTGGCTGCTCATCCGGGCGTCGGGCACGGAGCCGCTGGTCCGGGTCTACACGGAGGCCACCTCCGCCGAGCTGCGCGACGCGCTCCTGGTGGCCGGCGAGCGCCTGGTCCGCGGCGCATGACGTCGCCGATGGCGTCGGGGGAGGGAGCCCGGCGCGTGGACAAGCCCTGGGGTCACGAGCTCATCTGGGCCCACACCGATCGCTACGTCGGCAAGATCCTGGTCATCGAGGCCGGCCGCCGCCTGTCGCTTCAGAAGCACGTGGTCAAGGACGAGTCGATCCTCGTGCGGGCCGGGCGCCTGCGCCTGTTCCTCGAGGACGACGCGGGAGTCGTGCAGGTCGAGGAACTGGGTCCCGGGGAGCATCGCCACGTCCGGACCGGGCGGATCCATCGCTACGAGGCCATCGAGCGCTGCGAGCTCATCGAGGTCTCCACGCCGGAGCTCGACGACGTCGTCCGCATCGAGGACGACTTCGGCCGCGAGGGGACCAACGAGCCCTGACACTCGGAACGGGTCCGGTCCCGATCGCTGACGGTGATCGAGGACCTTTCATGGCCTTCGGCCGGTGATCCCCGCACCCACGGTCCCGAAGTCGGCCGCATTGGACTGCTGCGGCGCGCCGCCGAAGACATCCACCCCGCGGCGGACCTCGACATCCCGGAACCCCGCTTGCTCCGCCAGCGCGACCAGTTCGTCCTTCAGCAGTCCGCCGGCGATACAGCCGGTCCACAGGCTCACATCGGACTTGGAGCCGCCGGGTACCGGTCGGTCCAGGACGATGTCGGCGAGCTGGATCCGACCGCCCGGGCGTAGGACGCGAAAGCACTCGGCCAGGGCGAGCGCCTTGTCGGGCACCAGGTTCAACACCCCATTGGAGATGACCACGTCGGCCCATTCGTCCGCGACCGGGAGTGCTTCAAGGACTCCCTCTCGGATTTCGACGTTGGTCAGGCCCGCGGCCAGGACGCTTTGGCGGGCTTTGGCGAGCATCTCGGGCGTCATGTCGACGCCGATCACCCTACCGCTCGGACCGACCATCATCGCCGCGATCAGGCTGTCCGCTCCGGATCCGGACCCGCAGTCCACGACCCGCTCGCCGGGCACGAGTTCCCCCAGGGCGAACGGATTGCCTGTCCCCGCCATCGACTCGACCGCACTCGGCGGCAGCGCTGCGATCAGCGGCTCGGGATAGCCCAGGATCGCAGCGAGTCGCGCGCCCGTATGGAAGTGGAATCCCTGCTCCGGGTGCTCTGCCACCGCGGCGTACTCGGCGCGGATCGCCATTCGAAGCGCGTCGATGTCGACGCGCGAGGTCCTGAGTTCGGTCATGTCGTTCCTTCTGGCGTGTTGCTGTCATCTATGGGACGACGCAGGGCCGCACGGATAATCCCAACCGCTCTGGGAAGTTGGGATCTCAGCCTCGGGTATGACCCGGCAGCGACTCGTCAGGGACAGGCTTCCGGCCGCGGACGAACACGCTCCGCGCGATCCGGTGCTGGTGCTCCACTGGGACCAGACGTCGAAGCAGGCCCAGCAGATCGTCGGTGAAGAGCGGATAGAGCGCGCACTCAGCGATGCCGAAATCGTCCACATGCTCGATTCTGACGTCCTGGAAGCCTGCTCGCCGCAGGCCCTTGTACAGGGCGGTTTCGGACAGAGCGCCCGACAGGCAGCCGGCCCACGCCGCGGGATGCGTCTGGATCTCCGGCGGCAGATCGCGATCAAGGACGAGGTCGACGATCGCCAGGCGACCGCCCGGTCGCAGGACTCGGAATGCCTCGGACAGGACGCGTACCTTGCGCGGCGAGAGATTGATGACCCCATTGCTGATGACCACATCGACCGAGGCATCGGGCAGTGGGACGCCCTCCATCTCGCTCTCGACGAACGAAACGTTGGCCAGCGCCGCGTCGGCTGCTGCGCGCGTCGCCCGTTCGACCATCTCGGTCAGGAAGTCGATGCCCACGACGCGGCCCCCGGGTGCCACGGATCGCGCCGCGATGAGGCTGTCGATCCCGCCGCCGGAGCCCAGGTCGAGGACATCTTCGCCGATGCGGAGGTCGGCATGACGCACGGGGTTGCCGACGCCCAGGGCGATCCGGACCGTCTCGTCCGGCAGACCCACCAACTCCCGGGGATGGTAGAAGCGGTCTGCGACCTGTCGGTCCGTCGGAGCAACGGACCGATATGTCTCTCGGACGGCGCCGCGGATGGCGTCCTGCTGGAGGAAGTCCGTCCCGACCCGATGCTCCTTCTGCTGGTCAGTCACGGGCCCTACCGCCATCCGCCTGGATGCCGCCGCCGGCGAGCAGCAGGTCGAGGCGCCTGCGAAGCGAGTCGGGCAGCGTCTCCGATGCGCTGGCCGCCACCAACTTCCTGAGATGACGGGAGAATTCAAGCTCGCCGCAGCAACGCTGACAGGCGTCCAGATGCGTCGCCAGTTCATCGGTCGGCCCCTCGTCCAGGGAGCGGTCGATGTAGGCCCACATGCGGCGGACTGCCTCTGGACAATCGATCATGACTCATCCCCTGTCGTCACGAGGCCGTTCTTGACGGCGTAGTCCCACATGCCCGCTTCGAGTTGTTTCCGGCCCCGATGCAGGCGCGAGAGGATCGTTCCCAACGGCGCGTCGAGGATCGCTGCAGCCTCCTTGCAGCTGAATCCGTGGATCGTCGTGAGGATGAGCGGCGCTCGAAAAGCCGGGCTGATCCGGGCGAAGATCTCCTGGACATCCTCGTCCCGAAAGAGCCGTAGGAAGTCCAAATGCAGTTCATCCGAGTAGGGGAAGGGATCCTCGATCGCCAGCGTCGCGAACAGCGAGAAGTCCGGCTCCCGGTCGTCGTCGAGTGAGACCGGGGTCACCGTGCGCCCGCGCACCCGGCAGAGGTCCCGCCAGGCGTTGGTGGCGATCGTGAAGAGCCACGGCTTCACCTTCAGCTCGTCACGAAGCCCGGGGTACGCGCGCATGGCCCGGATCAGCGTGTCCTGGACGAGATCCTCCGCTTCGGTCCGGTCGTTCGTCAGCCGGACGCAGTAGCCGTACAGACCATCGAACTGCTCTCGGGCGACGTCGGCGAATGCCCGCGCGGACTCCGGGTTGGCTCCCTCCGGGCCTTGCTGGCTGGGCGTATCGATCGCGGTGGCGACCATCGATCCCTCGCAGTGGTGTGCATGCGCGCGGCCCCCGCGCCCCGTTACCCGATAGGACGTTGCCGTTGTGCCGAATATTCCCGCTTCGCCCGAAATGGGGTGAGGGAATAACGTCGGCCGGCGAGGCGTCACCACCTTCGTAAGCGTCGCCGACGTACCGCGACCGTAACGATAGAGGATGACCGATGGCCACCATCACCGCTCGCAACGGCGTCAATGTCGAGCAGCTCGTCGCGACGATCGGAGCCGTCCAGCAGGATCCGAACGTCGGCGCATTCACCTTCAAGGCCTCGAGCACATGGCGCTCCGGTGCCCGCAACGAGGGGGAGATCAAGGACTTCGTACACGCGGGTCAGGCGACTGAGCGGCCCGAGGCCTTTCGCCTGGTCGGCGACGAACCGTCGGTCCTCCTCGGTTCGAACGAGGGTCCCAACGCCGTCGAGCTCCTGCTCCAGGCGCTCGGCTTCTGTTACGCCGTGGGCTTTGTCTACAACGCGGCGGCACGGGGCATCGAAGTCAGCGAGCTCCGGTACGAGGTCGAAGGCGATCTCGATCTGCGGACGTTCGTCGGTCTTGAGGGACCGCGGGCAGGCTTCACCGCCATCCGCGCCACCGGCTGGGTCAAGTCGCCGAGCGCCACCCCGGAACAGCTTGAGGAGCTGTGCGAGTACGTCCAGGCCACCTCGCCGGTTCGCGACTGCCTCGCGAACCCGATCCCGGTCACGACCGAGCTCGTAGTCCTCGACTGAGTTGATGGCCCAAGCCCGCGGCCCCGGTGGGACCCACGAGCCATGAATCGGTCCCGAATCGTGGGTGACCGTCGAGCCGCGCGGGTGTAGGCTTCGGGGGAACGCGACCGCCATCACCGGTCGAAGGTGCATGACCGGACGGCGGCCTCGTGAGCGCCCCAGGGGCGACGGAGGTAGACCGACGATGCACAGCTCACTGATCGGCAAGGTCGAGAAGGCGAATCGCTACGCTCGGGAACTCGATCGGATCTCCATCGATCGACTCTCGCTCACGTTCCGTGGCGACAACGATACGCACCGTGTCGCGCTCGACGCCGGCCAGTGGCATTGCACCTGCCACTATTTCGACAGCTGGGGCTCCTGCGTCCACCTTCTTGCCCTCCAGAAGGTCATGGGCGTCATGCTGCCCGAAGACGCCCAGGTCACGATCTTCGCAGCGCAGCCGGTCGGCTCCGCCTGACCCCTCGCTCGCCGACTGAGCGAGCGACCGACGACTGACGTCGCGGCGGCGCCCCGATCGGGACGCCGCCGCGCTGTATCACCGTCCCGGTCCCGTGGTCGTCACTCCACGTCCAGGCGCCACGCGTAGTGAGCCGTTCCGGCTCCGTCGGCAAAGACGACCTCGAGGTCAACCGTCCAGCTGCCCGCGCCCGGGGCCGCGAAGGCCGGCGATCCCACACCAGCGCCCAGGTCCAGACCCCCAGCAGGCCCGTCCGCTGACGCGGGTACGTAGATCGCCGTCCACGACTCGGTGGCCGCGTCGGGGTCCATGGTCACGGCGAGCGGCTCCCCGGCTCCGACGGCGATCGGCGCTCCGGGCAGCCAGGGCGAGTCGGAGCCGCCGTCGCCCCAGGTGTAGGTGCCCAGCTGCCCGGCCACCGGGTCGCCGCCTTCAGCCCCGAGCAGGGCGTCGGGTGGACCGTCCAGCTCGGCGGTCGGGACCGGGGTCGTGAGCGATGTGGCGGGCGGTGTCGCAGATGGGCTCGCGCTGCCCGATCCCGTGGCGCATCCGCCGAGCGCCACAGCAACGCCGACGGCGACGAACCACGGGGCGATGCGGCGACCTGTGCGGGACTGGGACATCGGGAACCTCCAGTTCATGATGCGGGTGCGGACAGTGGACAGGGTGGGATCGAGCACGCGCCGACCGTGACGCTCACCGTCGGCGAGGTGTCCCCGACGAGGCCATCGCCGGAGGGTGTGGAGAAGACGGCTCGGAAGTCGGTCTTGCTCTGGAGCGCGACCGACGTCGTATACGTCCCGCTCGATCCGGCGGCCATCGTCGCGAACGTGGTCCAGGTCGACGTTCCGGTGGGACGTCGCTGGAGCTTGACCGTTCGGTTGGTGAGCGGATTGCCGCGCAGCCGGCCGTAGGCATCGTCGGACGCGACCTTGAGGACGGCCGTGAGCCTGGTCGTGCCGCCGTACGCCACGGACGTCGGGCTGGCGCTGAGGGCCAGGGTCGTGGCCAGAGCAAGGCAGGTCGAGATCTTGCTCGAGGTGTTGGGAACGTCGTACCGAACCTGCAGGGTCGCCACGTCACAACGGCCGTAGACATGCATGTCCCAACCCTCTTTCGGCTTGGTCCGCGAGAACGTCTGGACGACGGCGTCGAGGTAATCGCGGTCGTCGGCGAAGTTGTCGTGGTGGCCAAGGATCTGGATGTGGCCGAACTCGTCGAGGGCGATCGTCTCGGCGTCGTAGCACCCGTTCGGGGCCGGTGCCGCCATCTGCTGACACCAGCGCAGGACCCCCCAGTCGAAGACGCGTCCATGCTCGCGGAGCCACATGGTGAAGCCGCCGTTGGGCGCACTGCGGGTGAAACAGGCGATCCCGTTCACGCCACAGGTCGCGCCCGGGCCGTAGCCGATCGGGCTCTGGCCCGAAGCGCCGTAGGTGAAGGTGGCTGCCTGCGAGTTGCGGGTGGCGTTGCTGTCGTCGGC
>JBPPMZ010000059.1:0-3050 GCA_051306295.1 Candidatus Limnocylindrales bacterium | reverse complement strand
CGCGCCCACCGCGACACCGTCACCGACCCCCGCGCCCACCGCGACACCGACCCCCGCGCCCACCGGCCCGACGGTCCTGGGTGCCACGGTCACGTTCCACGGCCGCGGCTACGGCCACGGCGTCGGGATGAGCCAGTACGGCGCCCGAGGCCGGGCCCTGGACGGTGAGACCGCGGCCGCCATCCTGGCTCACTACTACCGCGGAACGGAGCCCGGGACCGTGGACCCGGCGACCCGCATCCGCGTCCGCGTCCTGAAGTCGTTCGCCGCGAGCGCCACCAGACCTCTGGTCCTGTACGCCCGTCGCGGCACCTGGACGATCGCCGGTGTGCCCGGCACGTTCCCAAGGGACGCCCGGCTGACCGTGACCCCCCGGACCACGACCGTGGACGGCGTCACCCGTACGACCTGGAAGCTCAAGGTCACCGATGCTGCCGGCACCGTCTTGCGGCGCGCGTCGACGATCTCGTTCCGCATCCGGGGCACGACCGACACCACCGTCTTCCAGGTCTGGTCGCGGCCGTCGAGCTACGACACCTACCGCGGCGTCATCCGCTCCGTGCTCGATGCCCGTAGGCCGATCGCCAACGTCGTGAACGAGGTCGGGCTCGACACCTATCTGCGCGGCGTGGTGCCGGCCGAGATGCCGTCGAGCTGGCCGACCGAGGCGCTGAAGGCGCAATCGATCGCCGCGCGTTCGTACGCCGCTCGCCGACTCCGCCCCGGGGTCTCGTGGTACGACGTCTCCGACGACACGAGTTCGCAGGTCTACCTCGGGCTCGAAGGAGAGCGTCCGGCCACCGACGCCGCCATCGCCGCCACGGCCGGCGTGGTCCTGCGCAGCGGGACCGTCATCGCGAACACGATGTTCCACTCGGCCGGCGGCGCCGCGACCGAGCACAACGAGAACGTGTACGTCTCGTCGACGGGCGCGCTTGTCGCCGGCCCGGTCAGCTACCTGCGCGGCTCCCTGGATCGCCGCTCGGATGGCAGCGCCTACGACAGCGCCTCGCCGTACGCCACCTGGAAGACCCTGATCTACACGCGCTCGCAGCTGTCGGCCTGGTTCGGGGCGGATGTGCGGACCAACGTCGGGTCGCTGACCGCGCTGGACCTGCGTCGGCGCGGCGTGTCGGGGCGGCTCATCAGCGTGACCCTCATCGGCTCGCTGGGCAGCAAGACGGTGTCCGGCGACGTGTTCCGCTCGATCTTCAACGCGCGACGCCCGGCCGGAGACCCGATGCTGCGCAGCACGCTGTTCGACCTGAAGCCGGTGCCGTAGCCTTTCGGGCATGACCGACGACCTGGCTCGCTGCTGGTGGACCGCCGAGACGGCCGCGCAGGCCGACCCACTGATGGTCGCGTACCACGACGACGAGTGGGGCGTGCCCTGCCACGATGACCTCGAGCTCTTCGAGCGGCTCGCGCTCGAGTCGTTCCAGGCTGGCCTCTCGTGGTCGACGATCCTGCGCAAGCGCGAGGCGTTTCGCGCGGGCTTCCTGGGGTTCGATCCGGCGGTGGTCGCCAAGTTCAGCGATGCGGATCGGGCGCGCCTGTTGGCCGACGCGGGCATCGTCCGCAATCGCGCCAAGATCGATGCGACGATCGGCAACGCCCAGGCGTTCCTGGCGGTGGCGCAGGCGTTCGGGTCGTTCGATGCGTACCTCGCCTCGATGGTGCCACCGCCGCCCGCGCGACTCCCGGCCGACGTCACCGGGGGCGATGTGCCGGCCACGACCCCGGCATCCGACGGGTTGTCGCGCGATCTCAAGGTGCGCGGCTTCCGGTTCGTCGGGTCGACCATCGTCTATGCGTTCATGCAGAGCGTGGGGTTGGTCGACGATCACCTGCCGGGCTGCCATCGCTACGGCGTGACACGCTAGCTGTCACACGGCCCGGCGAGACTCCGATCACGAGGCGCAGGAGCGCTGGAAAGGAGTCACCGACCATGCCGATGATCGAATGTCCCTGGTGCGACGGCCCGGCCGCCGTCGACGCGGCGCAGGACGCCGTCGTGTGCGAGGACTGCGGGATCGCGGTCGCCATCGCCCCGGATCCGGTCCGCCCGATCGCGCTGCCGCTCGCCGCCTGAGGTCCGGCCGCTCGGGCCGCTACGACGGCTGGTTCGGGCCGGTCGGGCGTGCGGCAGGGGCGCGCTCGGGCCGTGGCAACGGCGAGTCCGCCAGATGTCGCCCGACAGAACCTTAGACGGCGCCGTTGCGAAGTCTTGGCTCGTGTCTGCCCTCCTGCTCGGCGGCCTATGCCGAAGCAAGCGTGGCTGCGCATACCGTGACCGTTCGGACCGTTGTCACGCCGTGAACGGCGGTCCCGGGCCCGCCTAACGTTCCCTGCGGCGACAGATGGCGGAGTCAGGGTCGGATCCGCGTCACAGGGGTCCACGACCGATCCCGCGATCGCGGACCTCGTAGCATGCGGGGATGGAACTCGAGGCAGCGCGACGAGACCTGATCGGTGGCGGCCGACGCCTCGGCGCCCGCGGGCTGATCGCCGCGGCCGAGGGCAACCTGTCGGTCCGCCTGGATGCCGAGCGCTTGCTCGTCACGCCGACCGGTCGGCGCAAGGACGAGCTCGGACCGGATGACCTCGTGGTCGTCCGCCTCGGGCACGAGGAGGCGGCTGCACGGTCGCCGTCGGGCCTGGGCCCGACCTCGGACCTTGCGATCCATCTCGCGGTCCACGCCATGCGCCCGGACATCGCGGCCGTGGTCCACGCCCACCTGCCGGCATCGATGGCGCTCACCCTGGCCGGCGAGGTCCCGGACGCGGCGGCGCTCCCGGAGACGGCCCTGTTGCTCGCGCGCGTGCCGTTCGTGCCGTTCGGGGAGATGGGCAGCGCGGAGCTGGCCGGGCGGATCGCCGCGGCGTTCGGCGAGGGCCCGGAGCCGTTGCCACGGGCCGTTCTGCTGGAACGGCACGGTGCCGTCGCCGTCGGGCCCGACGTCGCGACCGCCATCGACCGCCTCGAACTGCTCGAAGTGCTGTGCCGGACCTGGCGCGACGCGCTCCTGCGGCGCGCGGCGCGCGCGGCT
>JBPPMZ010000058.1:0-11820 GCA_051306295.1 Candidatus Limnocylindrales bacterium | reverse complement strand
TCGGGGTTGGTCACGAAGTACGCCGAGAGGTAGCCGCGGTCGAACTGCATGCCCTCGGTGTATTCCTTCTCGAGGCCCAGGCTCTGGCCCTCTTCGACGGTGATGACGCCGTCCTTGCCGACCTTGTCCATCACCTCGGCGATGATCTCGCCGACTTCCGGATCCGCGGCGCTGATCGCGGCCACTGCCGAGATCTGCTCGCGGCTGTCGACCGGGCGGGACTGCTTCTTGATCTCCTCGACGACGGCCGCGACGGCCGCCTCGATGCCGCGCTTGACGACCATCGGGTTGGCCCCGGCGGTCACGACGCGCAGGCCTTCAGCGACGAGCGCCTGGCCGAGCACGACCGCGGTGGTCGTGCCGTCGCCGGCGACGTCGTCGGTCTTGGTCGCGACTTCCTTTAGGAGCTGGGCGCCCATGTTCTCGAACGGGTTCTCGAGCTCGATGTCGCGAGCGATCGTGACCCCGTCGTTGGTGATGGTCGGGGCGCCGAACTTCTTGTCGAGGACGACGTTGCGGCCCTTGGGGCCGATGGTCACCTTGACGGCGTCGGCCAGGTGGTCGATGCCGCGCTTGAGGGAGCGACGAGCGGTCTCGTCAAAGATCAGTTGCTTAGCCAACGGGTGATTCCTCCAGGGATCGGTGCTTTGAGGTCGGGTCGGTCGGGAAGGCGGACGGCGGGTAGCCGTCAGTCCTCGACGATCGCCAGGATGTCCTTCTGGCTGACGATGAGCAGGTCGTCGCCCTCGACCTTGAACTCGGTCCCGGCATACTTGGCGTAGAGGACCTTGTCGCCCTTCTTGACGTCCATGGTCTCGCGCTTGCCGTCCTCGAGGATCTTGCCGGGGCCGACGGCGAGGATGGTCCCCTCCTGGGGCTTCTCCTTGGCGGTGTCCGGCAGGACGATGCCGCTCTTGGTCATCTCCTCGCGGGCGCTGGGCTGGATGACGACGCGGTCACCCAACGGGCGAAGACTCTTTGCGATCGCAGTGGCTTTGGCCAACGTGCATTCCTCCTGTGACGGCCAGGGCCGGTCGTCGGGCGTGGTTTCCGGTCGAGGTCCGTGAGCCGCGCGGGATGGCGGGCTGCCTGACCCCTTGTCGAAGCTGGTGCACCGACCCTCGACCCTGCCTGAACGCTCTCGCCGGGTTCCCGGCCCTCGTCGTCAGGTGATCGTGCGGTGCATTAGCACTCTCTGTGTGAGAGTGCTAAAACGAAGACTATCGAACCGGGACCAAGGCTGTCAACTCGCTGGGTGGTCGATGGCGACGGTGACGCTCCGGGCATCGCTCGACAACGTGACGCAACCCTGGCCGTCGTAGCCGATGAGCCAGCTCACGTGGCCTTCGGACATGTCGAAGTTGACGACCGTCCGAAGCGCCGGGAGCGCCGGTCGGAAGTCCAGGTCCCCGTCGTAGGTGGGTTGGCCGAGGTCGTTGGACAACGACATGCTCGTGAAGCGGATCTCCAGGACGTGCTCGCCATCGACATCGATCGGGAGCCCGCTCGAGGCGTGCGTGAAGGGTGGGATCGCGACGTTCAGTTCCCCTTCAGACGGTCCCTGCGGGGGCTCCGGGAGCGAGAGGTCGCCGAACACGAAGGTCACGAGATCCTGCGATCCGGCGCTCGCGACCACGACATCGACCATGCGATCCGACGGCAGGCGACCGGTCTGGAATGTGGTGGTGCATGGGGTCGCGGGGGCGTTGGTCGGATCGCTGGAGGCCGGGGCGACGGTTGCCGAGGCGTCCGCGGTCGGCGCGGCAGTCGCGGGTGCCGCTGTCGACGGTGGCGCGCTCGTGGTCGTCGACGACCCGCACGCGGCGACCACGACCGCGAGGAGCAGGAACGTCGCCCAGCGCGGGCGGAGACGCGGACCGCTGATCATGAGCGCAGTGTCCCACTCGACGGCGATCCCTGCCGCACGGTCGCCCCGAAACAGCGCTCGTAGTTCGCGACGAGGTGATCTCCGAGCGTCGCGGGCGGGAGGCCGCGTCGCTCGGCCAGCCAGGCTGCCGTCAGGCGCACGAACTCGGGCTCGTTGCGGCCGCGCGGGGCGCCCGGCGCGGACAGGAAGGGGGAATCGGTCTCGACGAGCACACGGTCAAGCGGCACCCGGGCCGCGACCTCCGCGGATGCCTCCTCGCCGCGACGGAACACGAGGCCGGAGAAGCTGATGACCGCGCCGAGCTCGAGCATCCGCTCCGCGTAGTCAACCGGGCCGGAGAAGGAGTGGACGATCGGTATCGGCCGGTCGCCGTCGGGGAGGGCCGCGAGCTCGGCGACCAGCGCGTCCTGGGCGTCGCGGCGACCGGCGGCGGAGCGGCAGTGCAGGATGACCGGCAGGCCGCGCGCTACCGCCAGGGCGAGGTTGCGCCGCAGGTTGGTCACCTGATCCGGGATCGGGCTGAACACGCGGTCGTAGTCCAGGCCGGTCTCACCGATGGCCACGACCGACGGGTGGGCGGCCAGTTCCCGGATCCTCTCCCACCCCGCGTCGTCCACCCTGGCGGCATCGTGGGGATGGACGCCCGCACCGGCATCCAGCCACGGGAGCCGCGTGACGAGGTCGATCGCGCGCTCGCTCGAGGCGACGTTCCAGCCGGGTACGAGGATGCGCTCGACGCCGGCCAGCCGGGCGGCACCGACCACGAGGTCCACGTCGCCGTCGAACCGATCAGCGTTGACGTGGCAGTGGGCGTCGATCAGGCGCACGTTCGCGGAACTCAGGACGGTTCCGCGGCGGCCTCGACGTCCAGCCGCGGGAAGAGCGGCTCGGGCGCCGTCACGCGACCGGGCTCGGCGGCTTTGGCGCCCCAGGCCAGGTCGTCGAGGATCGGCGGACCGCCGTTGCCATCCGCGGCATACCCATAATCGAACCCGAGCTGGGCCAGGACGCGCGGCGCCATGCCCGGCATGTACGGCGCGACGGCCAGCCCGATGAGCCGGCAGGCCTCCAGGAGGTCGCCCAGGACATCGCGCAGGCGTTGGGTGGCGGCCTCGTCGCCGGCCTTGCCGGCCTTGGCCAGGGCCCACGGCTGTTCGGCGTCGACCACCTTGTTCGCCCCGCTCACGAATTCCCAGAGCTCGGCCAGCGCGTCGTGCAATCGACACGCCTCGACGCGTTCCTGGTAGCGCCGTAGCGTGTCCGACCAGCCCTCCGCCAGCGGCGACGCCCCGGCCGCGCGCGGTGCCGGCCGCTCCCCATCGAGATAGCGATTGACCATCGAGATCGTGCGGTTGAGCAGGTTCCCGAAGTCGTTGGCGAGGTCCGCGTTGTAGCGGCGCACGCACGACTCCCACGAGACCTCCGCGTCGCGGTCGAACGGCACCTCGCGCAGGACGACGTAGCGGGCCCCGTCCTGCCCGAACGCGGCCACGAAGTCGTTGGGATCCAGGAAGTTGCCGCGGCTCTTGCTCATCCGCTCCCCGCCGGCGGCCAGCAGCCAGCCGTGGACCCAGACATGCCGTGGCGCCTCGAGGCCCGCGCTCCACAGCATCGCGGGCCAGAAGATCGTGTGGAATCGGGCGATGTCCTTGCCGATGACGTGCAGGTCGGCCGGCCACCAGCGCCCGAACGCGTCCATGTCATCGGGGAAACCGGCGCCGGTGATGTAGTTGATGAGCGCGTCGTACCAGACGTAGATGACACCTGCCTCCGGGTCCCATGTCCCATCCTCGCGGAGCGCGGAGGTGCCGTCCTCGGCGATCGGGAACGGGATGCCCCAGCCGCCCGGGGTGCGTTCGCGTGAGATCGAGAAATCCTCAAGGCCGCCGCGGATGAAGCCCAGCATCTCGTTGCGCCGGAAGTCGGGCTGCACGAAGTCGGCGTGATCGGCGTAGTAGCGCTCCAGGCGCTCCTGGTAGGCCGACAGGCGGAAGAACCAGTTCTTCTCGGTCAGCCACTGGAGCGGGACCTCGGGATGATTCGGGCAGATCGTTCCGCGCGCGGTCTCGATGACGTCGGTCGCGTTGCGAAAGCCCTCGTTGGGGCAGTACCAGCCCTCGTAGGTGCCGAGGTAGATGTCGCCGTTGGCGTGGGCCCTGCGGACCATCTCCTGCGCCGAGCGGATGTGGTCGGGGTCGGTCGTGCGGATGAAGCGGTCCGGCGCGATGGCCAGCGCGTCCTCGGCGACCTTGAAGTAGCCGACCTTCTCGTCGACGAACGCCCGGGCGCTGCGACCCTCGTCGAGCGCGCTCTGGGCGATGTTGATCGAGTGCTCGTCCGTGCCGGTCAGGAAGCAGGTGTCGTCGCCTTTCATCCGGTGCCAGCGCGCGATGACGTCCGCGCCGACCACTTCGTACAGGGTGTGCAGGCCGGGCTTGTTGTTCGCGTACGCGATGGCGGTGGTCAGGTAGTACCGGGGACGGTCAGGCATGGGAGGCCGATGGTAGCAGCGGCCGACGGCTTCAGGACCGGAGTGGATGACGCCAGCGGAGACTGGGAAAGCGCGCGAAGTCGCCGTCAGTCGTGATGAGCTCGGAACCCGATTCGATGGCCAGGGCAGCATGGTAGGCGTCCGCCACCAGATTGCCTCGCGCACGAGCCTCGATGCAGAGCCGCCGGAACGTCGACCAATGACGATCGCCTGGCGTGACGATGATCACGTCGGGATGCGCACGCAATGCATCGACTGCATCGAGCGCAACGGCGGCCGAGGGTGGGCTTGCGAAGACGCGCGGATTGGTGACGATCCGAACGAAACCACTCAATACGAGTTCGGAGAGCCCGACAGGCTCGCCGCCCGACAGGGCGTCCTGCAGCCATGTTCGATATCGAACGTGGTCGGGCGCTTCGTCGTACAAGGCATGGATGACGACATTCACGTCTAGCAGGATCAGGGCGATCGACCTTCCATGAGATCGAGCAGCGCGCTGTTGTCGTCGAGATCCACGCCGGGCTGCAGGCCCCCACCCGAGATCGTCGGGAGCGCTGGTGGAGGTGTTCGATCAACGTCGACCTGCCGGGCCACGGAGACACGCACGGCGTCTTCGATCACGGCGCTCATCGTGCGGCCGGATCGCGCCGCGACGGTCTTGACCTGGATCAACAGGCGGTCATCAAGATTGACGGTCGTCCTCATGCATCAGAGCATCACCTCCCTGCATCATGATGTCAATGGCGGAAGTGGCGCGTCCCGGTGATGAGCATCGTGCCGCCGGTCGCGTCGACGGCCGCGACGGCCTCCGCGTCGCGCATCGAGCCGCCGGGCTGGGCGAAGGCCGTCACACCGGCCGTGAGGCAGACCTCCACCGCGTCCGGGAAGGGAAAGAAGGCATCGCTCGCGCACGACGCGCCGGCCGTCACCGTCGGGCCGAGCATCGCGTGGGCCTTGGCAACCGCCTGCCGCGCCGCGTCCACGCGCGAGGTCTGGCCACTCCCCATGCCGATCAGGCGACGCTCGCGGACCAGCACGATGGCGTTGGAGGTCACGCCGCGGACCAGGCGCCAGGCCAGGTCCAGGTCCAGCTGCTCGGGGTCCGTCGGCGCGCGACGCGTTGCGCAGGTCCAGGCCGTCGAGGCGTCCGCGGCGATGTCGGGTGCGGTCACGAGGATCGCCCCGCCCGCGGTCCGCACCGATCCGACCGGCGAGGCCGCCGTGGTGCCGATGGGCTCGTCAGAGGCGAGGGCCTCGTCCACCAGGACGCGCAGATTCGTCTTCGTCGACAGGACCGCCAGCGCCTCGGCGCTGAACGACGGGGCGACGACGATCTCGAGGAAGATCGAGGTGAGGGCCCTCGCCATGTCCGCGTCCACGTCCCGCGTCAACGCGACCACGCCACCGAAGGCGCTGATCGGATCCGCCTGGAGCGCGGCATCCCAGGCGGCCTGGAGCGACGGGCGCTCTGCGGCGCCGCAGGGGTTGGTGTGCTTGACGATGACCACGCCTGGGCCACGCAACGCGCGCCCGAGCTGCGAGGCAGCGGCGGCATCCAGGACGTTGTTGTACGAGAGTGCCTTGCCCTGCAGCGGCGCCCGTTCGACGCCGAACAGGCCGTCGGCGAGGGACGTGCCCGGTCGCCGGTAGCGGGCCGCGGGCTGGTGCGGGTTCTCCCCGTAGCGAAGCGTCTCGACGCGTTCCAGGGCAAGGGTCAGGGTCGCCGGGTAGGGGTCGTCGGGGGCGTCCAGCAGGCCGGCGGCCACGAGTCGCCCCGGGAGCTCCGCAGCGATGCGGGCGTCGTACGCCGCGGTGTGCGCGAAGGCTTCGAGCGCGAGCTCCCGTCGGAGTCGATCGTCCGGGCGCCCGTCGGCGGCCGTATCGAGGGCGGCAAGGAGGTCGCCGTAGCGTGCCGGTGACGTGACGATCGCCACGCTCGCGTGGTTCTTGGCCGCCGCTCGGACCATGGACGGCCCGCCGATATCGATCTCCTCGATGAGCGCGTCGATCTCGATCCCGGGCCGCTCCAGCGCGGCCGCGAACGGATAGAGGTTGACGACCACGAGGTCGAACGGCGCGATCCCGGCGGCGAGCAACTGCTCCCGGTGGTCGGCCAGCCGACGATCCGCCAGGAGGCCGCCGTGGACCCGGGGGTGGAGGGTCTTGACCCGGCCATCGAGCATCTCCGGCGAGCCGGTCACGGCCGCTACGTCGGTCACGGGCAGGCCGGCGTCGCGGAGCGTCCGGGCGGTGCCGCCGGTCGAGACGAGCTCCCAGCCTCGGGCCACGAGGCCGCGTCCAAGGTCGGCGAGCCCGGTCTTGTCGGATACGGACAGGAGGGCGCGGCGCGGCGTGGGGACGGCGGCATCGGCGCGTGCCAGGTCGATTCGCGTGTGTCGGCCGTCATCGGCAAGGCGGACGGCACCCGCGACCATCAGCGCCACGATGCGCGGCAGGAGACGGTGCTCCACGGCCTGGATACGAGCCCGCAGGCCGGCCTCGTCGTCATCGGGGAGGATGGGGACAGCCTCCTGGGCGACGATCGGGCCGCCGTCCAAGGTCGCGTCCACGAGATGGACGGTCACGCCAGTCACGGTGACCCCGTGGGCCAACGCATCCGCCACGGCATGCGCGCCGGGGAAGGCCGGCAGCAGGCTCGGGTGCGTGTTGACGATGCGGCCGCTGTACGCGGCGAGCACGGCCGGGCCGACGATCCGCATGTAGCCGGCCAGGACCACGACGTCCGCCCGAGCGGCGACCAGGGCCTCCACGAGCGCCGCGTCGTCGCCACCGGGCACGAGGGCCGTGTCGATCCCCTGCTCCGCGGCCCATTCCAATCCCGGGCAGGCGCGATCGGCGACGACCAGGGCGATGTCGCCACCGAGATCACCACGGACGGCCGCCGCGTGGAGCGCGCGCAGGTTGGATCCTGCGCCCGACACGCCGACCGCGATCCGAGCGCTCACGCGATCGACTCCAGCGGCCCCTCGACATACCGCGGATCGTCGACGCTGACCGGGACCACCTCGCCGACGACGGTCGCCGCGATCCCGTGTTCGACGAAGACCCGGATGGCGGCCTCGACGTCGGCTGGCGGCAGCACCGCGATCATCCCGAGGCCACCGTTGAACGTGGCGCGCAGTTCGCGCTCGTCGAGGCCGCCCAGCGCCCCGAACAGGCGCATCACCGACGGCATCGCCCAGCGCTCCGGATCCAGTCGCGCGCCGAGTCCGTCGGGCAGGGCGCGCGGCACGTTGCCGGGCAGACCGCCGCCGGTGATGTGGGCGAGACCGCGCACATCCGCGACCTCCCGAGCCGCGAGCACCGCCCGGGCATAGATCCTCGTCGGGGTCAGGAGCACCTCGCCGAGGGTCGCCATCGCCTCGTGCGGCGCGTCGGCCAGCAGGACATCCGCCTCGGCGTCGCCGAGCGTCCGGCGCAGCCGTTCCTGGTAGGGCTCCGTGAGGGCCAGGTCCCACTGCGCGACGAGGGCGCGCACGAGCGAGTAGCCGTTGGCATGCAGCCCGGAGGCGGCCAGACCCAGGATGACGTCCCGCGCCCGGACCGACGATCCATCGATGACCCGCGAGCGCTCGACGACCCCGATGCAGCAACCGGCGAGATCGAAGGCGTCGGCCTCCATCAGGCCCGGATGCTCGGCCGTCTCCCCGCCGACCAGCGCCGCACCGGCCTCCCGGCAGCCCGCGGCCACGCTGCCGACCAGCTCCGCGACACCCACCGGATCGAGCCGGCCGACCGCCACGTAATCCAGGAAGGCCAGGGGCTCAGCCCCGGCACACACGACGTCGTCGGCGCACATCGCGACGAGGTCGATGCCGATGGTGTCGAAGCGACCGATGGCGGTCGCGATCGCCGTCTTGGTACCGACGCCATCGGTCGAGGCGATGAGCAGCGGCTCGCGGTAGCCCGCCGGGATGGCGAACGCCCCACCGAACCCGCCGAGGCCGCCGACGACCTCCGGTCGGCGCGTCGAATCGATGTGGGCGCGCATCAACTCGACCGCGCGCTCACCGGCCGACACGTCCACCCCTGACCGCTGATACGCGGATCGGCTCATAAGCCCCGCTCGGACGAGTCCAGGCCAAGGCGCCGGCGAGCACCAGACCGAGCGCACCCGAAGGTGCGTGAGCGAGGGAGCGGAGCCGGCAACGCCGGAATGGGCCGTCCCAGTGGGGCGTTCATCAGGGTCATGCGGTGGCGACCGGCTCTTCGAGCATGAACTTGCGGCTGGCGGCGTCGTACGGCACGGGTTCCGGGTAGTTGCCGTCGAAGCAGGCGAAGCAGAATCGATCGTACGGCAGGTCCAGGGCGGCGAGCACACCGCGGATCGAGAGGTAGCCCAGCGAATCGGCACCGATGAACTCGCGGATCTGGGCCTCGCTGTGGGTCGAGGCGATGAGCTCCGTCTCGATCGACGTATCGATGCCGTAGAAGCACGGGTGGTAGATCGGCGGCGCGCTGATCCGGACGTGGACCTCCGTGGCGCCCGCCTTGCGCAGCAGCTCCACGATCCGCTTGGTCGTCGTCCCGCGCACGATCGAATCGTCCACGACGATGAGCTTCTTGCCGTTGACGACTTCCCGGAGCGGGTTGAGCTTGATCGTCACCCCCCGGTGGCGCAGCCCGGCCGACGGCTGGATGAACGTCCGCCCGGCATAGCGGTTGCGATACATCCCTTCGCGGTACGGCAGCCCGGAGGCCTCCGCGTAGCCAGCGGCGGCCGGCGCCCCGGTATCCGGCACGGGCATCACGAGGTCCGCGTCCACGGGATGCTCCACGGCCAGCTGTTCCCCCATCCGGCGCCGCACCTCGTACAGGTTGCGGCCCTCCATGTACGAATCGGGCCGGGCGAAGTAGATGAGCTCGAAGACGCACAGCTTCGGGTTCGCCTCGGCATAGCGGACCGAGCGCGGCGGCTGGCCGAGTTCCAGGATGACGATCTCACCGGGCTCGACGTCGCGGACGTAGGTCGCGCCGACGATGTCCAGGCTCGCCGTCTCGGACGAGAGGCACCAGCCGGTGTCGACGTCGTCGGGGAACAGGCCGTCGTCGTGCGGGCCGCCCGGCCGTTCCGGTGGGGGCAGCTTGCCCAGCACGAGCGGGCGGAAGCCGTGCGGGTCCCGGACGCCGATGACCTTGTGCTGGTCCAGGATCACGAGGCTGAACGCGCCGCGAACGCGCGGCAGGACCTTGACCAACGCCTCCACCGTATCGGCGGCGGGCTCATCGGCCAGGAGTGCGGTCAGCAGTTCCGTGTCCGTGGAGGCCGGCAGGCGCGACCGGCCGCCGGTCAGCTGGGTCAGCAGCTCCCGCGTGTTCACGAGGTTGCCGTTGTGCCCGATCGCGATGGCCCGTCGCGGCCCCTGACGGTACGTGGGCTGGGCGTTCTCCCAGATCGTCGATCCGGTGGTCGAGTAGCGACAGTGGGCGATGGCCAGTTGGCCGCGCAGGCTGGGCAGCCGTCGCTCGTCGAGGACGGTCGAGATCATGCCCAGATCCTTGTAGAGCATGAGCTGCTCGCCGTCGCTGACGGCCACGCCGGCCGATTCCTGACCGCGGTGCTGGAGCGCGAACAGCCCGAGCGTGACGAGCGCGGCGGCATCGGTCGGCTCGCCACCCGGCACGACTGCCCCGAACACGCCACACATCAGGCGATCTCCTCCCAGCCGAGCGCGCGGGGTAATCCGTGGTCCCAGGCGTGGCGCAGGTCGGCGAGCGGCACCTCCAGGGCGTCGGCGATGCGACTGCCCCGTTCCTCCGCGGAACCGGTCGCGCCGGAGCCGGTCAGCTCGATCGTCAGGCGGTCGCCGCCGACGACGCCGAGTTCCTCGACCGCAAGACCATGCTGGCGGGCGAGCAGCGTGAGGGCCGGCGCGAACCGCGGCGGGGTCGAGACGACGAGGCGCGACGGGCTCTCGCCGAAGAGCTCGACGGCCGGCGAGTTGGCGACGGCGAGGCGGACCGCGGCCCCCAGGCCGCTCCACATCGCGGCTTCTGCCAGCGCGACGGCCAGACCCCCGCCCGACACGTCCTGGGCGCTCGACACGAGGCCGCGCGCGATGGCCTTGCGGATGCACGTCTGGAGAGCGGCCTCTCGACCCAGGTCGAGCGCCGGCGGATCGTCCTCGACGGCCGCGCCGGCCAGGGCGGCATAGGCCGAGCCCGCGAGGCCGGCCGTCGTCTCGCCGATGAGCAGGATCGTGTCGAGTTCCCGCCTGAACGCGGGCCCGACCAGGTTCGCCACGTCATCGAGCAACCCGACCACGCCGATCTCCGGGGTCGGCGCGATGGACCCCGACGGTGCCTCGTTGTAGAGCGAGACGTTCCCGCCAGTCACCGGCAGGCCGAGCTCGCGACAGGCATCACCCAGGCCGCGAACCCCTTCCTGGAGCTGCCAGAACGCCTCCGGCCTCGTCGGGTCGCCGTAGTTCAGGCAGTTCGTCACGCCCAGCGGGCGGGCGCCGGTGATCGACACGTTGCGCGTGGCCTCCGCCACGCTCAGCGCCGCCCCGAGGTACGGATCCAGCTGGCTGACCGCCTGGTTGCCATCCGTGCTGGCCACAAGGGCCTTCGTCGTGCCCTTCACGCGCAGGACGGCCGCCCCGTGTCCCGGGCCGACGACCGTATCCGCCCCGACCGTGGAGTCGTACTGCTCGAAGACCGTCCGGCGCGAGGCGAGGTTCGCCGAACCCAGCAGGGCCAGCAGGACCGCGCCCGGGTCCATGCCCCGTTCCGGGAGCCGGTCGCTGGGATCGGTCGGGGCACCCGGCGCGGGGGCCGCGCGACGATGGGTGGGCGGCGCCGCGATGCGCTGGTGGACGATGGCGTCACTGGTCAGCGCGGCCGCCGGCACCCGGGCGATCTCGGTGCCGGCGCTCGTGATCGCGATGTCGCCGTCGTCGGTGACCGTGCCGATGACCGCCGCGGGCAGCCCCCAGCGCTCGCAGACCTCGCGGACCTCGTCCCAGCGATCGGGTCGGACCGCGGCGCACATCCGTTCCTGGCTCTCCGAGATCATGACCTCGAAGGGCTCCATGCCGGGCTCGCGCCGCGGGATGGCGTCGAGGTCCACGAGGATGCCCGTGCCCGCCCGATCGGCCGTCTCCGAGGTGGCGCACGTGATGCCGCCGGCGCCCAGGTCCTGGAGACCCTCCACGAGCCCGCGCTCGATGAGCTCCAGCGATGCCTCGATGAGCAGCTTCTCGGCGAATGGATCCCCGACCTGGACGCTTGGACGCTTGGACGGGTCGTCGTGGGTGAAGGTCGCGCTGGCGAGGACCGACGCGCCGCCGATGCCGTCGCGGCCGGTCGTCGAGCCGAACAGGACGACGAGGTTCCCAGGCCCGGGCGCAGCAGCCAACGTCAGCAGCCGCTCCTCCATCAGGCCGATGGCCATGACATTGACCAGCGGGTTGCCCTG
>JBPPMZ010000057.1:0-4233 GCA_051306295.1 Candidatus Limnocylindrales bacterium | reverse complement strand
ATGGCGCGGGTGAACGGCGCCTCGCCCGGGCGGCCGATCCGCTCTTCGGCGTCGGGTGACAGGGCTGCCGGGCCATACATCGGCTCGATCGGCATGTCGCTGATCGTCGAGAAGCGCGGCTTGCGCTCGGGGATCGCCTTCGACCGCTCGGTCATGGCGCCGACTCTAGCATCGACCGCGGCGGACGATCGGGGTCGTGGTCAATCGCCGTCGAAGGCCGCCACGGCCGACTCGATCTTGGGGTCGGGCAGGTCGTTGGTGATCACGACGTTGACGATGTCGGCGTCGGACGCGGGCCAGACGACGACGGTCTGGATCCGTTCGCCGGTCTTGGAGTCCATGCGGCGGGTCGGCTCGCCAGCCAGGGTCGGCGTGGATTCGCCGGTGACCTGGGTGCGGTTGGAGGCCTTCGCGCTCTCGGTGTAGAAGTCGGCGATGGCATCGGCGGTAAGGCCCGGCGCGGAGAACACGACCAGCGCCGCCGCTCGATTGCCACCGAACGACCAGTTGCCGCCGGCGAAGCGGACCTCGGTGATGCCGGCCGCCGCCAGCGAGCCCAGGTTCTCGACGGAGCAGCTCCGCCCGGAGTCGAGCGTCTCGGGCGCCTGGGTCTCGTAGATCGTGGGAATGCGCGCCTCGAGGTCCGGGTAGGAACCCGGTGCGGAGCCGTCGCCCGAGCACGGGCCGGCGGGATCGAACGAAGCCGCAGGCCCCGCGCAGGCCGCGGTCGCGAGGGTGAGGACGGCGAGCAGCATGAGCGCGGGCCAGGTTCGGGATCGCATGCCGGACAGGGTACGGGAGGTGGCCCGGAGCCGCCGTCGGTGCGTCCTGACACCTGGTACGGGCGTCCGGGGAGTGGTGCGCGCGTGCGCCCGACCATCGACCGCCTGATTTTGGCCCAACGGTCACATTCCCCCGACGAGGCTGTGGTCGTACCTTCTGCCTACGCCGACCCGCGATCGAACCGGGACACACAACCTGGGGCGTCGGTCACGGATCTGGAGCCGGACGCTTTCTCGAGGAGGTTCGAGGGAGGGATCCCGGACCCGGATCACGAGCCGAGTAACAGGATCTTCGGCCTTCGGGCCCGGAAGAGCGTCGGGGCGGCAGGACTCATCTTTCTGGCGCGACCCATCACGCAACGATCGCCCTCCGGTATCGGGGGGCGATCCGCGATTCCGGGGCCGGCGTCAGGCGGAGCGACTCGGGCGAGCCGGCGTCAGGTGGGTACGCCGGCCCACGCCGCGCTGGTCGAGGTCGGCCTGGATGACCCGTGCCGCGGCCACGAGATCGGGGTCGCGCGTGACGGTGCCGGCCACCCAGTCGATGTACGACGGCTCGAAGACGGCGATCTCGCCAAGGTTGTGGCCGTGGAACTTCCCGAACTCGATCGTGTGCGCGCGGGCGACGTCCAGGGTCGGCGGCGTGGGTCGCAGGAAACCGCGCAGTCGGTCGCGTTCCATGGGGCCGGTCGGGGTGGAGGCGCGCGGCGGTTCGGTGTGCGCTCGATCGCCGCGCAGCGGTGGTTGACCCGGGAGCGGGTCCGTGCGTCGAGGTGCGCCGGCGCCGCGAGCCGTCGTCGTGTTGCGCGGCTGGAAGGTGGAGGTCGTGTCGACGCGGCCGGTCACCGGACGGGTCGGCTTGGGGGCGGGCGGACCGCCACGGCGCCGCTCGCCGTCTGGCCCGAAGTCGGCCGGGGCGCCGTCACTTCGACGGTCTACCTCGGGCTCGCGAGTGAGCGAGGCATAGGCGTCGTTGATCTCGGCCATGCGCCGGGTGGCCGCGCGCGACGCCGCGGGGTCGTCGCCGGTCAGGTCCGGGTGATTGACCCGGGCGAGGCGTCGCCACGCCCCCTTGATCGTGGTCGCGGAGGCGCCACGTTCCACGCCGAGGACGTCATGGGGAACGCGTTTGGCCACGCACGGAGTGTACCGGCCGCGCCTGTGAGCACGGCGGGGTCGCACCGGCACTGCCGGACCGATTGCGGTCCGGGCCGGACGGGCGTAGCCTCCGACCGACACCGACCGTGAGGGACATGCGTGATGCGATCCTTGGCCGCCTCCCTCCTGCTTGCTGGCTCGCTCTTCGTGATCCTGGCGCCGACAGCGTCCGCCGAGTGCATGAGCTGGCCGATCCGGTCATCGGATCGTCCTGACATCGGGTATGCGTTCATCGCCACCGTGACCGAGGCGTCGGCGGACGTTGATCCTGCGCCGGACATGGCTGACTACGACTGGCACATCGAGATGGCGGTCGAGCGCACCTACCGTGGCCAGCCTCCCGAGACGCTCTCGTACAACGGCTGGGACGTGGGGTGCCACTTCCTCCGAGGCGACCACCTGCGCACGGGTGATCGACTGTTCATCGCGACCGAGCGTATCGCCGACTGGGGCGTCCCGAGCGACCCATTCGATGGGGATGTGTTGGTCTGGATCCGCGATGACGGCCGGTGGATGCTCCACGCGAAGGCGCTGGACTGGGGCACCGATCGCGACTTCTACCCGAGGGTGGCCCGGGCCGCCAGGACCACTGCCGACATCGTGGCCATCGTCTCGTCGGCTCGGCTGCCGGATACGGCGACGGTAGCCACGGCCGCCTCCGACGATGATCGGCCTCCGCCAGCTTCCTGGCTCACCATGATCGCGACATTCCTGGGCGCCGCGTTTGTGATGTCCAGGCGCGTGGTAGGGACGCGACCCGCCACCCGCGTGCATTCGATGCACACAACGGACTTCGGCCGAGGCCAACTGACCCGCCACCTGTCGCTGATGCGGCATCGGATGCACATCGGCGACCACGAGGCGGCTCGGGGCGGCGATCCGCGTCGTCGCGTGCAGGGATCGCGGCATCAGATGGCGCAGAACGGGCGCCCAGTCGGCCAGTCGGGCCGCAAGTACGCCGGTTGCGTGCATCCGATGCACACCCGAGCCGTCGATGTGGCATCAGATGGCGCAGGATCGACGCCGGCGGCAGACGTCGGCCGCGGCCCGCTGAGGCCGCCGCCCGACCCTCACGCTTGACAGGTTCGGCCGCGTGCATTCCCCTTGAGGCATGGGGATCATCCGACGCGCCGGAGTGCTGGCGGCCATCGCGGCCGCGCCATTGGGCCTTGCCTATCGATTCGCCCTCATCTACCGACAGCGCGCCGGCTACCCGCGCCAGCAGGTCCCCAACCTGACGCCCGCGGACCTGGGCCTGCCGTTCGAGACGACGACCGTCCGATCCGGCGGCCTGGAACTGCCGGCCTGGTTCATCCCGGCCCGAGACGGTGCGCCGGGACCGGGCGTCGCCCTGGTCCACGGCTGGGAATCCGCCCGTGACCGCACGCTCCCCAACGCCGTCTTCCTCCACGCCGCGGGCTTCCACTGTCTGACCATCGATGTCCGCGGCCACGGCGCGAACCCACCGGAGACGCTGCCGATCAGCGCGGGCGAGTTCGGCCTTGATGCGCTCGCGACCTTCGAAGCGCTGCTCGCCCGACCGGAAGTCACGGTCGGGGCGCTGTCCGGTCATTCGATGGGCGCCATCGGGGCGATCCTGGCCGGCGCCGCCGACCCCAGGGTCGCGGCGGTCGTCGCTACCTCAGGACCCGCCGACCCGCTTCGGCTCACACGTCAGACGTTCCGCCTCGCCCGCCTCCCGATCCCCGACGTCATCGCCTACCCGCTGGCCTGGCTCACGACCCGCGTCTACCTGAAGCCGCGCGGTCATCGCGTCCCGGAGATCTCGGCGACGACGGCGATCGCCGTGTACCGCGGTCCGATCCTGCTCATCCACGGTGACGAGGACCAGGTCGTGCCCGTGTCCCACCTCGAACGCCTGGCCGCCGCTGCCCGCACCGCCCGCCCCGAGGCGGACGCGGCGCCCATCGAGACCGTGATCATCCCGGGCGGCCAGCACTCGTGGCTGTACGAGTTCCCGGCCTATCGCGCCACGGTCGCCCGATTCCTGGCCAGCGCGCTCGACGGGCCGCTCGACCCCGACCAGGCGGCCGCCATCGCCCAGGCGACCCAGGCCGATCGGAACCCGGATCCGGAGCAACGGTTCGCCGCCGTCGAGGCGACGACCGGCGGCTTCCGTGGCCTGGTCGACGTCGCCCGCCCCGGCGCCACGCGCCCGATCCCCGAACACGAAGCCGAGCCCGCCCCGTGACCGCCGGCGACGGCCGCGTCGATCCCGTCTGGCACGCGATCGCCACCAAGCGCGCCATCCGCGCCTTCGCCGACCGACCGC
>JBPPMZ010000056.1:0-8162 GCA_051306295.1 Candidatus Limnocylindrales bacterium | reverse complement strand
ACCTGGGTGGTGCCTCGCGACTCCATCCCCTCGATCTGACCGCGGCGGCTGTTCAGGTCGCCGATGACGTCGCCCATGAACTCCTCCGGCATCAGGACCTCGACCTTCATGATCGGTTCCAGGATGGCCGGGTCGGCCTTCCCGAAGGCGTCCTTGATGGCCATCGAGCCCGCGATCTTGAAAGCTTCGCCCATGCCGGCGATGAGGGTCTCGGACGACTCCGGGTCCGTGTGGATGCGGAAGGTCGGATCCTCCTCGGACAGGCGCTGCAGGGCGAGCGCGAGCTTGTCCTGGTCGGCCTTGGTCTTGGGCTCGATCTTGACCTCGATGACCGGCTCCGGGAAGGTCACGCGGCGATGACGCCGTCGCCGTCTGGGTCGTGCAGCTCGCGCCGGATCCACCAGCCGAGTGCGAGAGCCGCGACGGCGGGGAGCGCCGTCCAGACGAGGAGCAGGAGGAACAGCACCGTCAGGATCGACTGGACATCGGCGAGGCTGTCCTCGACGACGCCGTCGCGAAGGCCGTCGGCGACGATCTCCAGCCGGGTGACGAGCGCATCGAGCGTTCCGGAGTTGCCCATCAACGCCACCCGGTTATCGTCGAGGTCGGCCGCGATGGCCTCGAGTCTGGTGTCCAGGCCCTCGAGATCCGTCGCCATCTCGCCGAAGGCCGCGGCAGCGCTCGCCAAGGGCTGGCTCCCCAGGATACTGATCGCGCTCAACTGCCCTTCGAGGCTGACGAGGTTCTCGCGCAGGTTCGCGATGGTCGCGGCGGTCTGGCGCACGGCCGGCGGCGTCCGCTCCAGCGTGCCTGCGAACGAAGATGTCGAGGTCACGGTTCGATCGAGGACGACGGCCGTCTGGTCCAGCGACATGACGATCGACTCGACTTGCTCGGTCGTCCGGTCGGCCAACCCAGCGATCCGTCCGCTGACCCAGACGAGGGCAACTACCCCGATGAGGGTGACCGCGATGCCCACGAGGCCGTAGCCGATGAGACCGGTGCTCAGCCGGCGCAAGCCACCGCGCAGGCTCAGCGGTCGTGGTCGATCTTCGGCGGGCGGAGGGATGGGGACCATCGTTGCGAGGCCTTACCGCCAGCCGGAGCGAGCCGCGTCCGGGTAGAGCCGCACTCGTCGATACGGCTCCCGACCGCGCGAGCGCGAGACCAGGTTGGCGCGCTCAGCCATCTGGTGCTGGAGCCGCCGGATGTAGGCGTTCTGCGGCGACAGCTCCACGGCCTCCGACGACGAGAGGACGACCTCGATGGCGTCCTCCGTCTCGCGCATGGCCGCCTCGCGTGGGTCGATCTCCAGCGAGAAGATCGAGGTCAGGCTGGTTTGCATCTGGGGGATCGTGTTGCTCTTGAGGACGTAGATCGGCATGGCCCGCTCTTCCGCCTCACGCAGGAGCGGTGTCTTCTGCTTGTACTCGTTCTTGAGGGTCATGACCACGTCGGCCTCATCCACATCGCGGGCGATGAGGACCGGCAGGCCGAGGTCCCGGACCGCCTGCTCCAGGCGCTTGCGGCTGATGCCCTGGGGCAGCACCCGGAGCGTCGGCAGCGGCGACCCGCCCGGGACGAGCACCAACTCGCCGTGCGCGCCCTCCTCCGCACCCAGGGGTAGCCGATCCAGATCGTCATCGACCTCCAGGTCGTCGGCATTGATCGGGGCCGTGCCCTCATCGGCCTTGAAGGTCTGGAGAGCCTTCGCGGCCTGGTCGCGCCACGCCTTCTGGCGTTCCAGCTCGCGCGCCTCGCGGGCTCGCGTTTCCACGGCCGCCGCGGCTGCGCCGGCACCGCGCTCCAGCGGCCCGCGATCGGCGATCCCGCCGGCGACGAAGGGTGCCTCAGGCCCACCCGAGGCGAAGCGCTCACCGGGCATCGTGCCCGATACGCCGCCCTCCGAGCTGCCGCGCGGGGCACTTTCGCGGCCGGAGCCGCCGCGAGTCTGCCGCCAGCCGCCGGACGCGCCGGGCCGGTACCCGGTCCGGAACCCGCCACGCTCCGCCTCGCGGTAGCCGCCGCCGCCTCCGCCGCCTCGATACCCGCCATTGGCCCCGTCGCCACGCCAGCCGGGCTCCGTCCGCCACGGCGAACCGCTACCGACGAGCCCGGCGAAACGCTCGGCGCCCAGCTGCTCGCGCGGAGAGGGTCGCGGCCGCCCCTGCGATCGATGGACGCCCTCCTCGTCCCGCCAGCGCAGTTCCGGGGCGACCTGGTCGCCGCGCAACATCGCATCGATGGTCTCGGCGACATCGCTGTGGACGGTGACCCGCTCGCGGTCCTGGATCTCGACGATGACATCGAACGTGGGCGGCGCCTTGCGCTCCAGGACGCTCTTCTGGGTCCGCCGACGACGCGCTTCCTCGTCGCCCAGGGTGACGCTCTGGATCCCACCGATGAGGTCGGACAGGGTCGGGTTGAGCATGAGGTTGTCGAGGTTGTTGCCGTGGGCCGTGCCGATGAGCTGGACACCGCGCTCGGCGATCGTCCGTGCGGCCTGGGCCTCCAGCTCCGTCCCGATCTCATCGATGACGATGACCTGGGGCATGTGGTTCTCGACCGCCTCGATCATGACTTCGTGCTGCATCGAGGGCGTGCGCACCTGCATCCGGCGGGCCTTGCCGATGGCCGGGTGTGGGATGTCGCCATCGCCGGCGATCTCGTTGGAGGTATCGACGACCACGACGCGCTTGCCCAGGTCGTCGGCCAGGACGCGCGCCGCCTCGCGGAGCATCGTCGTCTTGCCGATGCCCGGCCGGCCCATGATGAGGATCGACTTCCCGCTCTCGACGAAGTCATCGATGATGTCGATCGTCCCGTACACCGCGCGCCCGATCCGGCAGGTCAGCCCGACGATCTTGCCGTTGCGGTTGCGGATGGCGCTGATGCGATGGAGCGTGCGCTCGATGCCGGCGCGATTGTCGTCACCGAATGAGCCGATGTGCTCGACGACGAACGCGATGTCCGCATCGCTGATCTCGCGCTCCAGGAGCGAGACCTCCGAGTCGGGGAAACGCGCCTCCGGTCGCCGGCCGAGGTCCATGACGACCTCGATGAGCGACTGCTTGTCGGGCAGGGCATGGACGGCGGCGACGATCTCGGGCGGGAGGGACGAGAGCAGGGCGTCGATGTCGTCGATCGATTCCCGCTGGCGGTCCGCTGATCCCACACTGACCTCCACTAGTGGACGAGGGCCTTAGCGCACGCCCGCCGGCACGAGGGCCGGTTCAGCGACGCGAACGAGGGTTTCCTTCATGAGCAGGGTCACGCTGGCGATGCGATCGAAGCCCACCTCCTCGAGGCGCCGATCGACCGGCGACTCATAGGTTCGCACGGGCGCGATCACGCCGTGGTCGTGCCGGTGTTCGCCGCCGCGGGTGGTGCGTGCTTCGATGATGCCCAGACCGTACTCGATGAGCGCCGATGCGTCTGCGTCGGGCCGGGCGACGATCTTGAGGTAGTGCGGCTGGTCCTCCTTCGCGACCCCGATCTGGACGAGACCGTCGAGCATCGTGCCGTCCTTGCCGCCACCGTCGGTCGCCTGCACGAAGACCTCGACGTCGGCGAAACGCAGGATCGGCGCCAGGCCGGAGCGCGGGACGCGCCAGTGGCTCCCCTGGCGCTCCCAGTCCGCCAGCCGGATGGCCTCCAGGCGAGTGACAGGATTGGGCGTCGCGGCCTGGTAGAGGCGATGCAGCGCGACGGCATCCTGGCCATGGGCCGGTCGGATACGGGCTTCGGCGGCGGCCTCGTCGGGCCACGGGGCCGGCAATTCCATGCTGGCGTGTCGGAACAGGACGTGCTCCTCGCCGTAGCGCATGAAGCCTGCCTGCATGAGCATCTCGATGTTGCCATCGATATCGGCGCAGGCCACGTGGAACCGGGCCGCGCCGCGCTTGGCGCCCTCACGCATGATCTGCTGGACGAGGCGGTAGCGGATGTCCCCGGCATCTGCCAGCCCGACTCCGTCGAGCTCGACGATGGTCCATTCGTCGCGGACCGCTTCGCGCTCCACACGGACGAGGCCCGCCAGGTGGCCGTCCTGCTCGTAGACGTACATCAGGTCGTTGGGCCGGAACGCCCCCAACGGCAGCCGGAACAGGCTGAACATCCCGATCGGGGGACCATTGACCGGCAGCCCCAGCGAGCGGGTGGCCGGATCGTCGGACTGGCACAGGCGCGACAGCTCGCCCAGGGCGGCGAGGTCGGTCAGGCGGGCGGCACGGACCTTGCCCGGCTTGCCGGGTCGGCGGGGCGACCGCGCGACGGTCATCGAGGCTGGGTCCGCCGGGTCGGGTGCGGGCGACGGCCGGAGCCTTCGCCCGGGTCCTCGTGTTCGCTGGCCATGGCGGCCACCAGCCGATGGAAGCGCGTCTCCCCGGCGAGCTCCGGGTGGAACGACGTGGCGATGACGTTCCGCTCGCGAACGGCCACGACCCGGCCGTCATCCAGGCGAGCCAGGATGTCCACGCCGGGACCGGTCCGCTCGATGATCGGGGCTCGGATGAACACCGCGTGGACCGGGGTATCGCCAAGGACCGGGACCGGCAACTCCGCCTCGAACGAGTCGAGCTGGCGGCCGAACGCGTTGCGTTCCACGGTGACGTCCAGGAGCGGCAGGATCGGCGTCTCGCCACCGGCGATCTCGCGACTGAGCACGATCATCCCGGCACAGGTGCCGAAGATGGGGGCGCCGCTGGCCGCCAGGTCCAGGATCGGCTGGGTGAGGCCCCAGCGCTCGATCAGCTGGCGCATCGTGGTGCTCTCGCCCCCAGGCAGGATGAGCCCGCTGACCGCGTCCAGGTCGCGCGGTTCACGCACACGGACGCCATCGACGCCGATGGCGGCGAGCGTGTCGAGATGCTCGCGGAACGCCCCCTGCAGGGCGAGGACCCCGATCTTCATGTGCGTGCCCCGCGGCCGCGTGGTCGCTCGCCTACCAGCCGCGGACCGCCAACCGCTCCTGCTCGGGGATGGCCTCGATGGCGATGCCGCGCATCGGGGCTCCAAGACCCTTGCTGACCTCGGCGATCTTCTTGGCATCGTCGAAGAAGGTGGTGGCCTGCACGATGGCGTTCGCCATCCGAGCCGGATCCTCGGCCTTGAAGATGCCCGACCCCACGAACACGCCCTCTGCGCCGAGCTGCATCACCAGCGCGGCGTCGGCCGGCGTGGAGATGCCGCCCGCGACGAAGTTCACGACGGGCAGCTTGCCGTTCGCGGCGACGTCCTTGACCAGCTGGTACGGGGCCTGGAGGTCGCGGGCCGCGACGAACAATTCGTCCTCGCGCATGCCCTGCAGGCGGCGGATCTCGGCCAGCACGTCGCGCAGCTGGCGGACGGCCTCGACGATGTTGCCGGTGCCGGCCTCGCCCTTGGTCCGCATCATCGCGGCGCCCTCGTTGATGCGGCGGAGCGCCTCGCCGAGGTTTCGGCAGCCGCACACGAACGGGACCTTGAAGGCGTGCTTGTCGATGTGGTTGTGCTCGTCGGCCGGGGTCAGGACCTCGGACTCGTCGATGTAATCGACGCCGAGGGCTTCCAGGACCTGGGCCTCGACGAAGTGGCCGATGCGTGCCTTGGCCATGACCGGGATCGACACCGCGTCCATGATCCCGGTGATCATCTCCGGGTCGGACATGCGGGCGACGCCGCCGGCGGCGCGGATGTCGGACGGGACGCGCTCCAGGGCCATCACGGCGACGGCACCGGCGTCCTCAGCGATCCTGGCCTGATCGGGCGTGACGACGTCCATGATGACGCCGCCCTTGAGCATCTGGGCGAGGCCCTTCTTGGTCGCCCAGGTGGAGGTCTCGACAGTCATGTCGGTTGTGGTTCCTTCTGCGTGGTCCGCGCCTCGGGTCGCCGGACGGATGCTGGCCGCGGGGTCGTCGCCCGTTCGAGTCGTCCGTTCCCTGTCGCGCGGCAGGATTATCGCACGAGGTCTGGCTCCGCCCAAGAGTTTGGGACGGATCGGGCCACGGCACGCGCCGTGGACCGCTTTGGACCGGTCTTGCGGCGTTCGCGGCGTGCGCGGCGGCGGCCGCGGCCCTTCGCCCAGCGCAGCAGACGACCGCCGACCGCCGACCCGCCTTCGCCCAGCGCAGCAAACGACCGACGACCGCCGATCGAAGCACCTCGGATGGGCGCCTGACCGTCGATCCAGCCGCTCAGCGAACGGATCGACGCCGGAAGCCACTCAAGAGCGACCGGCGGCGCGCCTCGTCGGTCGCCTGCTTCGCTCAGCGCAGATGGCCCTCAGCGCGAGACGGTGCGGATCACCCCGGACATCAGCTTCGTGGCCCGGCGCGCCGCCGTCGGTGAAAGGCGCGAGAGCGCATCCACGAGATCCATCACGTCTCCGTCATCCAGCCCGCCCAGGAGATCGAACAGGCGCAGGATCGTGGCGTCCGGCACGCGCCCAAGCAGCTCCAGCGAGCGCTGTAGTTCGCGCGGCTCCAGCTGAGGGAGCAGGCCCACCGCCCGATCGAACAGCCGCACGAACACGACGAACGAGGCCAACCAATCGCGGAGCCGGGCAAGTTCCGGATCGGTGGGATGGGCCGCGGCGGCAGTGGCGGCCTGGGCAGCTTTCTGGTCCAGGACGGCCACGATCGGGTCACCCTCGCGGATCTTGCGCTCGGCGATGACCCGGCCGAACCACTGCCAATGGTCACCGACCGCCAGGTAGGCCACGCCCGCCGGCCCGCGCCGACCCACGCGCCGCGGCTCCGACACCCGCTCGACGATGCCCCACGACTCCGCCTCGGCAAGGGCCAGGCTGGCGGCCCGATGCGACAGCCCCAACGCTTCGCGGACCTCGCGCTCGGTCAGCGGTTCCTGGCGGGCCATCAGGTAGGCCTGCACGCGCGCGATGGCCGGGGTCACCCCCCAGGCCGCGCCCATCTCGCCCCAGGCCGCGGCGAGTTCGAGACGGATCGACTCCGCGATCGCGTCGGTACCGGACCCGTGGCGCGTCCCAGCGCCGGGGTCCGAGTCTTGCGCCGTGCCAGTAGCGACTTTGGGGTCCATAACTTGCTATGCGAGAGTAGCACGCTGATGGGCGCGATGGTCGTGGTCATGTGGGCCCCGAGCGGTGCCTCAACCCTGGCGGTCGATCTCTTCGCGCAGCGCCGCCAGGTGCTCGATGGCCAGCAGATCCTTTGGCCGACCGGCCGCACGCTTCATCGCGATGATGTCGTCCAGGCTCGCCATCAAGATCGGAAGGCCGTCGTACTCGAAGGCGACCGCTCTCGTCGACAGGGTCGGATAGTCAAGGCCTGGGTCCGGGCGCGCCAGGAGGTCGAGGTCGCCGAAGCGGGTACGAAGGATGAACACGTCGCCACTTCGGAGGGATCTGGCATCGACCGGCGCGACGACACCTTCAGGCATGCCGCGGCGGATCGCTGTGAGGTCGGCCAGGACGTCCGCGAGACGCTCCAGATTGTCGCGGTCAAGATCGAAGCAGATGTCGAGGTCTTCGGTGATCAGCGGAGATCCGTGGGCCTGGGCGGCGAGCCCCCCGATGACGACAAAACGGACACGGCCTTCGACCAATGCGCGCAGCAGGCTTCCGGCCGAGAAGGCAGCGTGCTCGCTCACTCTGCGACACGCCGCAACTTCGCTCGGAACGCGACGTGCTCCTCATCAACATCGATCGCCCGAGCCAGACGCGCCGCCGGCGTGAGCCTCAGCAGCTCGCGGATCTGGGTTCGATCGACGCCGATCCCGAGCCTTGGCTCGACTTCGAGGCCATAGCCACAGCCCTCCAGCAGGCGATCGAGCGTGCCGACCCGCGGGTCCACGCGGCCGCGCTCGATGCGGGCGATGGTCTCCTGCGGGATCCCGGTATTCGTGGCGAGGGCGCGCTGCGTCAGCCCCGCCCGACTCCTCGCGTACCGGAGCATCCGTCCGGACATCGACATCGCGCGCCTCCTGATGACGTATCCATCATCAGGTACGTGGCGGCCGTCGTCAAGGAACGGGCAGCACGTCCACGGCGACGAGGGCGGCATCGAGGGCCGCGAACAGCGGGTGCGCTGGGTCGATGCGCGTCTCGCACGACGCGACCCGCTCCACGCCACCCGGGGCGCCGAACTCGTAGATGAACTCCTGCCCGTCGAAGTTGACGGGGCACTCCCCGTCGAACGCCACGG
>JBPPMZ010000055.1:0-20572 GCA_051306295.1 Candidatus Limnocylindrales bacterium | reverse complement strand
CTAGGACAGCGGGGCCGCTCCGGTCTACGCGGGCCCTCCCGCCCCGCGGTCCATACCTCGACCGGAGGCTCGACTCGGCGCCCCGACCCGATGTTCGGCCCATGCGGCGGGATGGTTGTCGGCGGAGAGGCGCGGACCGACTCCTCAGCCGACGCATCGACCGCCCCAGGGGACGCGAACCGGGACATGGCCGCGGCGCTATGCCCCGAACAGCTCGCGGCAGGCCTCCAGGCCCTCGATCGTGACCGGGGGCCGAGGCCGTGACCGCCAGCCTTCGGCCGTCATGCGGAATCGCTGCGTCTCGCGCGGCACGCCGGCCGGGGACAGTGATCCGAACCCGTTGTCCTCGTAGCCCAGGGCGCGCGAGACGGCGTTCGATGCGGCGTTGTCCAGGAACGCCTCCGTCTCAGCGAGGTGCGCCCCCAGGCCGTCGAACGCCAGGGCCAGCACCGCCAGCCGCATCTCCTTGCCCAGCCCGCGGCCCTGGAACGCGCGCCCGACCCACGACCCGGTGTGCACGGTCCGGGACGACGCGAACGACCGGGCGTGCATGCCCTGCATCCCGATGAGCTGCCCATCCAACGACGCGGCCAGCCCGATCTCCCACGACTCCGGGGTCCAACCCGACCGATTCGCCCAGTGGTAGGTGAGATAGCCGCGCTCGAACGCTGGGCTGGGCAGGGTGGACCAGGTCGAAGCGAAGGGCATCTCGTCCGGGCCGTGGATGCCGGCCCGCGCGAGGTCGATGAGTGCGAGCAGGTCATCGTCGGTCGGCAGTCGGAGTTCGAGGCGTTCGGTCCGCAGTCGGAGCCCGAACAGCGGCCAGGCGCTCTCCAGGGTCGTGGGTCGGGGCGTGGCGGCGTCCATGGTCGCCCGACGCTACACTCCGACCATGGGTGCTGTCGAGACGATGGAAGACTTCTTCGAGAAGCTGAACACGGGTGATCGCGAGGGTGCAGTCGCGCTGATGGACGAGAAGACCGAGATGCGCGTGCATGTCGGCGACAGCGTCCAGATGCTGCGCGGCGTCGAGCGCGTCGGTGGCTGGTTCCTGCGCGGTGACGCGGGCCTGAAGATGATCCCGGGCGAGATCCGGGACACCGGCAACACCTACGAGGCGGATCTCCTGGTGGTCCGGCCCGGGGCGCCCAGCCAGCACATCGATGCCACGTTCCGGGTCGAAGCGGGCAAGATCACCGCGATCAACATCGCGCCCAGGTAGGGGCCAAGCGCGGAGGCGCGCCGGCCGCGGCGCTCGGCCTTCCATGGCGTCCGGCCTCCGCGGGGCCAGAACTCCGCCAGGAATCGGCATACAGCGGCGTGAACCGCTCGTATCGGCGGCGGGACCCGCCTCCGGGGCGGAATCCCTGGCAGATAGCAGGCACACCTCTGGTATTGGCTAGATCCGGCCCGGGCGCCCCGACGCCAGGCGCATAGCAGAGGTGGGACTGCTGCATGCCGAAAACCGCGGACCGGGAAGCTCCGGGGCGCGCCGGCGTCTCCGCCCGAGCCGCGGGCAGACGAGCGCTACGGCGCGATCGACGGCTCGACGGAGCCGCCGACCTCGTCGGGTGGCGGGATCGGGATGTTGATCACGTCCCCGACTGATATCCGATCCGGGTTCTCGATGGTGTCCTTGTTGGCCTCGAGCAACTGCTCGAGCGTGAGCCCGAACTCCTTGGCGATCTTCGAGAGCGTGTCACCCTGCGCGATCGTGTAGGTCTGCGGGGTCGGGGCGGGCGGCTCGGTGGGCGCCGGCGTCGCGGTCGCCGGTGCGACGCTCGCGGACGGCGTGGCCGATGGCGTGTCTCCGCCGCCGCTGCCGATCCCGATCAGGGCCGGCAGGAAGAACAAGCCGACGGCGGCGACGGCCAGGGCCAGCGCCAGGACCACGACCCTTGGCAGGGCCGGCATCCCGACGCGTGACTTGATCTGCGGGTAGGCCTCGTTGCGACGCGCGCGTTCCCACGACGGCCCCTCGTGCGACTGCACGTGCTCCCGTTGCGGGGCGCGCGGACGGTCGCGCTCAGGGACGCTCGCGCTGCCACGCGTCGAGCTGACGGCCGGTCGTCGGCCCGTGCGTGTCGGCGATGGGAAGTCACCCGCCTGTCGAGCGTAGACCGCGTCGTCGGCCGTGCGGGCGGCGGCGCGTTCGGCGGCCAGGCGCTCGTCGGGGGTCGGGCCGGCGGCACGATGCGCGGCAGCGGTTCCGGCCACCAGGCTCGCGAGATCTGGGTCCGGGGCAGTAGAAGGGACGTCGCCCGGGCGCCCGCCGGCCAATCGATCCGCCGCGCTGCCGGCGAGGCCGCGCGCCTCACGGGGCGTGCCGTCGTCGAGGAATGCCGGTGTGCCAGAGGTCGAGGCACTCTCCCCGCGCGAGGCCCCGAAACCCGCGCCCCCGCCGGCACCCGAGGCCCACGGCGGCGGCGCCGCCCAGTCGCGCGGAGGATTCCGGCGCGGGGTCGACTCGATCGGCTCGTCCTCATCGTCATCGGTGGCGCCGGGGTGTCGTGGCGGTTCGACCCATTCGTCGGCGCGACCGCCGGCGGTCACCGTGGCGGAGGCGGGCGGCTGTGCGGCCGTCTCGTCGGCGGCGCGGGCCCGCGCGGATTCGCGTCGCGCCCACTCCTGGAAGACCGGGCAGACCGGGAATGCGGACGAGAGGCAGTACGCCTCCTGGTGGGCCAGCGCGCGCGGGGCCGGATCCGGCTCGGCGTAGCAGCGATGGCGATGGTCCGGTCGATCGGCCCGCTCGTCCCGGTCGTCCTCGAACGCGACGAACGGGCAGGCCGGGGACGCGTCGGCGCTGGGCAGCCCTCGCTCGCTCATCGGGCCGATGATACCCGCGATGCCGGGCGCTGACCCGTCGCCGACGAGGCCTTCGTCGGGCGTTTGACACGCTCGCGCGCGGCTCGGACACTTCGACGGACCCCCCGGGGCGTCAGGGTATGTCCCCCGACCCAGTGCAAAGGAGTCCCATGTCTCGACTGACCCGACGGCTCGCCCCGACGACGACCGCCCGCGCCCACTGCGACCTGCCGTGCGGCGTCTACGACCCCGAGCAGGCCCGTATCGAGGCCGAGTCCGCGCACCGCATCAACGAGAAGTACGCGGCCAACGAGGACGCGACCTTCCGGACCCGCGCCATCGCGATCAAGGAGAAGCAGGCCGAGCTTGTCAAGCACCACCTCGATGTCCTCTGGCACGACTACTTCAAGCCGGAGCACCTCGAGAAGGTCCCGAACCTGCACGAGCTGTTCTGGAACGCGACCAAGCAGGTCTCCAAGGTCAAGGCGTCCACCGACACCGCCGACAGCAAGAAGCTGCTCGACATGATCGATGAGATCGATGCGGCCTGGAAGGCGACCGGCGGCAACGAGAAGACGCGCGTCGCCGGCCGGCCCGGCTGAACCCGTCGCCCCCAGCTGAGCGGCGGCTCCCCGTTGCGCATCCCGAGGCCTCGCCGCAAGGCGGGGCCTCGACGTATGGAATCGCTGCGCCATCGACTGCGCGGCCCATGGCGGCTCGCCATCCGCCAGTCGAGCATGGAGCCGACCATCGCCGAGGGCGACTGGTTGCTCCTGGACCCGACGACCGCCCGCTGGCCCCGCCGCGGTTCCGTCGTCGCGTTCCTGGAGCCCGATTCGGGATCGCTGGCCGTCAAGCGGGTCGCGGCGCTGCCCGGCGAGCGCGTCCCGTTCGGGGGCGGCTACCTGGAACTCGCCGACGACGAGGCCTGGCTCATCGCCGACGCGACACCCGAGCAGACCGCGGCAGCCGGCCTGGGCGAACCCGTCGACTCCGAGCGGTTCGGGCCCGTACCCGTGTCCTTCCTCGTGGGCCGGGTGTGGCTCCGCTACGCCCCGCTACGCCGCATCGGACGGATCGGGCGTCGCCCGGCAGGTCACGCACAGTGACCAGGTCAGCCCCCCTGACCGATCCCTGACACGTTCCTCGTGAGCCATCGCCCAGATGGCGGATTTCTGTCACCTGGGGTCGGGGCCACGCTCATCTGTCCGGATCTGGTCACCCGGGCTGACCTGGTCAGGCTGGCTGACCTGCCGGCCCCGGTCAGCCCGTCGCCAGACTGAGCCCAGCGGCCCGACAGTCTTCCGCGAAGGCCGCCTGCGCCTCGGTCGTCGGGGACCAGCGCGTCGGGAACGCGACGATCCGGTCCAGCCCGATCTCCGCGAACCGCGCCAGCAGGTCCACCCGCCGCGATCCCGCCTCGCGGACGTCCTCGTCGCGAACGTACAGCGAGAACCGCAGCGTCGCCGGATCCCGACCCTCCGCCTCGCAGCGGGCGCGGACATCGATCATCCGCCTGGCGATCTCGGCCGGGCCCAGGAACACGAAGTTGAGCTCATCGGCGAACTTGATGGCATAGCCGGCTGTCCGGTCCTTGCCGTTCCCCCCGACGATGATCGGGATCCGCGGCTCCTGGACACCCCGCGGCACATTGATCGCATCGGTCACGGACGCGAACCGACCCTCGTACGTCGCATGACCCGGCGCGAACATCCGGCTGATGATCTCAAGGTGATCGCCGAACGCACCGATCCGCTCGCCGATGGGCGGGAAGCCATAGCCGTACGCCCGCCACTCATCTTCCTTCCAACCGGCCCCGATGCCGAGCTCGAATCGTCCGCCGGAGATGACGTCGATGGTCGACGACATCTTGGCCGTGACCCCTGGGTTGCGGAAGCCGGTGCACACGACCATGTGCCCGATCCGGACCCGGTGGGTCGCCATCGCGATCGCGGCCAGCATCGTGAACGACTCGAAGGTGATCTCGTCGGTCGGGTCGGGAACGGTGTGGAAGTGGTCGAAGACCCACAGCGACTCGAAGCCGAGGTCCTCGGCGTGCTCGACGAGCTCGATCGAGCGTACCCACGCGTCAGCCGGCTGCCAGCCGTCGTACTCGCCCTTCCACCCCTGTGGCGCCATCAACCCGACCTGCATGCGAAGCTCCCGTCCGTTCCAGCGTGATGCCCCCGATGGTGACGGTTCGCGCGAGATGTCGCGCCGGACGGGTCGCTGACGGCTGGCGACGGGCCGGCGCCTATGCTCCGACCATGGACATCGACGGCTTCGACCCGACCGCTCCCCTCCCCGGCCCGCCCGAGCCATGGGCCTCCACGGACCAGCCGAGCCACCGCGACGGCCCTCCCTTCCACATGACCGAGATGATCGCCGCGGAGCCATCGATCGTGGAGCGCATCCTGGCCGCCGGCGCTGCGCGGGGGAGCGCCGCGGCAACGCTCGCGGGCGCGGTCCGCTCGGCGATCCGGGCCGGCCACCCGGTCGTCGTCACCGGCTGCGGGACGTCGGAGCATGGGGCGATGGCCGTCGCCGAGATCCTGCGCGAGGCGGTCGCCACCGCCGACATCCGACCGCCGGGCCATTCGTCACGGCAGGCGATCAGCGACGCCCAGTCCTTCGAGCTGTCCCTGGGCGCACCATCGAGCGGTCTTGTCGTTGGTGTCTCGCACGAGGGCGCGACCACGGCGACGAACGCGGCCCTGACCGCGGCCCGCTCTGCCGGCGCCCAGACGGCACTCATCACGGTCTCCGGTCGCTCGCCGGGCGCGGCTCTGGCGGACATCGTGGTCGAGACCCACGAGCTCGACCAGAGCTGGTGCCACACCGTCGGCTACGTCAGTCCGATCGCCGCGGCCGTCGCGGTCGCCGGACAGCTCACCGGGACCCACGCGCCGTCCGGGGGCGCGGCGGATCTGCTCCGCTCCGGCCTCACGACCCTCGCCCAGGAACGGGCCGGTGCCATTGCAGCCGCGTTCGCCGGCATCGATCGGTTGTTGGTGCTCGCGTCCGGCGCGGATCGCGCGGCCGGCCGCGAGCTCGTGCTGAAGGTCGAGGAGGGCGCCTGGCTGGCGGCGGCCTATCGCGACCTCGAGACGTTCCTGCATGGCCACCTCGCCGCCACCGGCCCGACCACTGCGGTCGTCGTCATCGCCACGGACCGGAGAGGAGCCGCGGACCGGGCCCGGCGCATCCGTGGGGCCCTCGCCGCCGCGCGCGTCATCGGGATGCCGACCGCGGCCATCGTCTCGGCCGGCTACGACGCGCTGATCCCGGACGACCTGACCACTGCCGGCCGGATCGTCAGCGCCAACGCGCCGGACCTGCCCGCCGCGGCCGCTGCGCTTCTCGGTAGCGCGACCGCCCTCCAGACCCTCACCGAGCGCCTCGCCCGCGCCCGCGGCATCAACCCCGACCCCATCCATCGCGACGTCGACACCTACCGCCAAGCCGCCGACGCGGCCGACGCATCGGAGTGACCGCCACGCGAACGGGCGGTCACGGCCCGCGTTCCTGCCAGTAACGAAACGCGAACGAACACGCACGGACCGGCGCAGGATCGACAACTTCCTGTCGTTTCGGCGCACGTCCACGAGGCGTTCATCGCGATCCCGTTACTGGACGGAACGTGGCCAACACGCGACGGACGGCTCGGCGACCTCAGGGCCGTTCGGCGATCCTCACGGACCGGCCTCGATGACGATTCGCAGGGTCTCGTCCGCGCGGACCTCGATCGGGCGGTCGGATCGCCCGATGACCAGTCCGTCCCGCTCGATGGTCAGGTCGTACGTCACGGCCGGCAGCCCGAGGAACACGCACTCACCACGCCGGTCGGCTTCGAGGATCGCATCTCCCTCCTGGGCTTCGTTGATCCTCGGGTCGGCGTGACAGCTGATGCCGCGTAGAGGTTTCCCAGCGCGGTCGACGACCGTCACGTCAAGTCTGCCCCACTCCCCCGCCCAGGGCAGCGGTCCGTCCCAACGGAGGGCCATCCAGTCAGGCCGACCGAAGTGGTCGAGGATGGCGTTCTGCGCTGCCTCGCTCGGACCGCGCTGTCCGTCGTTCGGGCCCAGGTATCGGACCTGGACCGTATCGGTCAGGATCGAGACTTCGGTCGTGGACAACCTCGTGCCGATCGTTTCGAACCACGCGGCGTCGGCCTGGACTGTGCGTCGATGCACCTCGAGTTCGACGATCGAGTACTTCGTCAGCCGTACCTCGAACGGACCGTCCGGCCCTAGGATCGCATCCAGGGCGCGCTGATGCTCGGCGATCCGTCTCGTGAAACGGGCCACCGCGAGCGGCCCGTCGATGAATGCGCCCGCGAAGTCGTCGGGCACGGACGCGCCGTAGCGCTTGAGCACCTGGACGGTCTGGCCCGCCGCCTTGGCCTGGCTCGCCATCTGGAGGACCTCATCCGGCATCAAGGGTGCGGGCAGATCCGTGACGGCCTCCGGATCGGACGCAACGGCGAGCAGCCAATCGAGATCCGCTCGCAGGCCGTAGGCCGTGCGGAACGCGATCCAGCGTGCGATCTCGGCGGGGTCGAAACTCGGCCTCGCCGTTGCGGCATCGGTCGTTGATGGAACCGGGCGCGGCGTCTGTGTGCGGTCAGGGGACCCGCACGCCGTGCCGACGACGCCCACGACGAGACCGACGAGCACGAGTCGCCGGGCGGGAGACGTGCCTGCGAAACTGCGAGGTCGTCGGCGCATCAGATCATGAACAGCAAACAAGGTGTGACCCTTGTGCCCGCGCGGGGCTACGTTCCGCCCGGCGGCCCGCTAGCAGTCGCTGTCCTGACAGAGCGTGAACCAATCGTTGTACATGCTGTCATAGGTCGACTGCGCTACCCCAATTGGGCTGTACCAAGACCTCCACGGTTGCGGGTCCTGGGTTTCGTCGGATGAGTGGATGTGCGTTCCAAGCGCTACTCGGTCGGTGGAAGATACGACGACATACACCGGCCCCCCGCTGTCGCCACCTTTAGAGTCGACTCCGTATTCCCATGTCAGCATGATCCACTTGCAACCGGTATTCCCGTACCGGCAACTCTTGCGCTGAACTCCAGTGGCCGTGATCGCATCGCAGACCGAGTCCGTCGTCATGCCGTATCGACACATCTCCAGACCCACGGTCTGGTAGACGGGTGCCAGCACCGAAGTGACGTTCCTGATCGAGACAGGCGAGGAGTTGGTGGCCTTGAGTGCCAACTGGTTCTTGTTCGTCATGGTCGAGATCTCGCTTGAGTGCAGGCCGATGATTCCTACGTCGGCATTTGCGCCGCCAAGCCATGTCTCGTACTTCGCGTCACCAAATGGGTCGTTGTTGTGTTGCCAGTCATCGTTGACGATGGTGTTCTCGTTTGGTTCTCGCGCGATCTCGATGCAGTGACCAGCGGTTAGGACGGAAAGCTGAGCGCCGTTTTGCTCGCGACGGACGATGAATCCCGCAGTGCAAGCAACCGCTTGGTTGATGGACGATTCGATGTGGAGTCCGCCCTTCATCGGGCGGCAGTTGTGCTCCGACGTGCAGACATCAATGACCGCTGGCGAAGACTCCTCGTAAATCAACCCAGGCCCGAACATGTCGTCCAGAAGTCGCTCGATTGCCGGCGTCAGACCATCGATGCCGACAATAACGGCATTTCGATCCCCCTTTATACCCGTGCTATTGATCTGGATGTCCTGCCTTGCCAACTCGTCCCATCTCGAACCAACGCTGTCGCGCAGGCTCTCCAGTTCGCCCAAGCTTCGCTCAACCTGCACCGTGCGGAACTCACCGCCTTCTGGGAGGCGCGCGCGCAGACTGTCATCAAACCTTGCCGGGGGCTCGGTGAACTGAAAGATCGCAATACCGCGTTCTCGCTGGTCGTAGTACAGCCCACCGAAGGTGGCCTGCGACGCTGCGTAGTCATATGCCGGTTCGATGGCCACATGAAACCGCGCACGCCGCTGCAACTCCGCCCGCTCGGACGCCGAAACCGGGACCCCGTAATCCTCCGGTGAGTACGTTGGGTCACTCTCGGCGGCCTTGACCAGGGCGACGTCGGAAGGCAGTCCAAAGGTTTGACGGAAGTGGACCGCGGCGGCCTCGCTGTCCGAAAGCTCGAACGTTAGATCGGGCACATCACGCGCCAGGATGGGTCTCGGTAGGCTCCCTGCTTGAAGGGCCCCACCAACGCGACAATCAGGAGTCCGGTGAACATCTGACGCGGCATCGCGACCACTCCGAGAGGCAAGGGACCGCTCGATGTTCAACGACATGCGGCCCCTGTCCACACTACCTTACGGGTCAATACTAGGTCTACAAATCGCGAACACCAGACGTCGGAGGCGAGGTGTCAACGGAGTCATTGCACCCGCCAAGGCGATCCCGCCCTCAGACCCGCCCGACGAGTTCCTCGCCCATGACATCGATCATGTCGAGGTCCCAGGGCAGGAAGTCCTGGAGCATGATCCGCTCCATGCCCGCCTCGGCGAAGCGAGCGACCTGCGTGCGCGCCTCGTCCGGCGTGCCGTGGACCCAGCGCTCCCGGCGCTCCTCGAGCCATGCCTCGCCCGTCTCGAGGTCCGCCCCGAAGGCGGCCAGGAGCGCCGCCTCGCGCGCCTCAACCTCGGCCCGCGTCCGCCCGACCAGCACGCCCGCCATCGTCGAGCGCGTCAGCGTCGACGGATCGCGACCGATCGCCGCGCACGCCGCGTCCAGTTCCAGACCGATCTCCGCGGCGCGGGCCGGCGACGACGACGAGAGGTTGAACTCGTCCGCGTAGCGCGCCGCCAGTCGATACGAGCGCGGCGACCCGGACCCACCGACGATGATCCGCGGCCGGGCCCCACCAACAGGCGTCCGCGGCCGACCGGGCACATCCACCGGCCGCGGCCGGAATAGCGCGCCATCCAGGCGCAGACCGCTGATCCCGTCGTATGACCAGCCATCGGGCTCCCCCCACAGCCCATGCAGGATCGCCAGCTGGTCCTCCATCAGGTCCGCCCTCTCCTTGATGGGCGGGAAGGCGAGGCCGAGCTGCCTGTGCTCGATCTCGTTCCAGCCGGCCCCGACGCCGACCTCGATCCGCCCGCCACTCATCTCGTCCACGGTGGTCACGACCTTGGCGAACACGCCGGGATGACGGAACGTGACTGGCGCGACCAGCACGCCCAGCCCGATCCGCTCCGTCTCGCGGGCCAACCCGGCCATCACCGTCCACGCGTCGGTCGTCGGCTGGCCGGCCTCGCCCGGGAAGCTCGCGAAGTGGTCGGCTCGGAAGAAGGCCTCGAAGCCGTTGCGCTCCGCTCGCTTCGCCGCGGCCAGCTGGTCGGCGTAACTCATCCCCTGCTGGGGCTCGGTCATGAGGATGTAGCGCAACGTCCGTTCCTCCCGGTCGAGTCGATGGTTGCTGTTGACAACATCATCGGTGTCCGTATGATGATTCAGGTGGCACGAACTATCGAGGCGAAGCGCGCCGACGCCGAGACCAAGGACCGTATCATCGCGGACTTCCGCGGTGCGATGGTCGAGCTGCGCTGCATCGGCAGTGAGCGGCTGGTCCGCCTCGGCGTGAGCATGACCCAGCTGCACGTGATGTCGATGCTCGACCGCCACGGCGACATGCCCATGAGCCGGCTGGCCGAGATGATCGACGTCTCGCTCTCGAACGCCACCGGCCTCGTCGATCGCATGGAGGAGCGCGGCTACCTGGAGCGCATCCGCGTTCCCGATGACCGCCGCGTCGTGCTCGTCCGCTTGTCCGAGACCGGTCGCAAGCTGCTCGACGACATCGAAGTCCTGCGGACGGAGATGCTCCGAACGGTGCTCGACCGCATGGAGCCCGATCAGCTCGACGGACTCGCCCGTGCCACCGCCGATCTCCGGGGGGCCCTCGCGGCCGTTGTCGGCGCCCCCGGCGCCACTGATCACGACCACACCACCGACCGCTGGAGGGCCTGAACCCCGTCATGGAAAGCTTCCCCACCGAGACCGGCGGGCGCAGCCCGTCACTCGCCGACGACCCCGCCCTGGGGCTCAGCCACCGGGCCAAGACGGAGATCCTGCTGGCCGTGTTGCTGGTGCTCTTCCTTGGTGCCCTCGACCAGACCATCGTCGGAACGGCGCTGCCCAAGATCGTCACCGAACTCGGGGGCAACCAGTACTACAACTGGGTCGTCACCATCTACCTGCTGACCTCGACCATCACCGTGCCGTTCTACGGCAAGCTGTCCGACCTGTACGGCCGCAAGCCGATGCTCATGATCGGCGTCGTCATCTTCCTCATCGGTTCCGCCCTGTCCGGCCTGTCGCAGAACATGGCCATGCTCATCTTCTTCCGAGGCATCCAAGGCATCGGCGCGGGCGCCCTCTTCCCGATCGCCCTCGCGGTCATCGCCGACCTGTTCACCCCGGCCGAGCGCGGCCGCTATCAAGGCCTGTTCGGCGCGGTGTTCGGTATCTCGTTCATCATCGGCCCGGCCCTGGGCGGCCTGCTGACCGACAACATCAGCTGGCACTGGATCTTCTACGTCAACCTGCCGATCGGTCTCGTCAGCCTCTTCGTCGTGGCCCGCCTGCTGCCGACGATCAAGCGCCCTGACGCGACCCGCAACCTGGACATCCCGGGCGCCATCGTCTTTACCATCGCGATCAGCATGCTGCTGGTCGGGCTCACCAACAAGCAGTCGGCCGACTGGACCGATCCGTGGGTCGGCGGCCTGATCGCCGGCGCGGCCGTCCTTGGCGCCCTGTTCGTGTTCATCGAGTCGCGAGCCAAGGAGCCGATCATCCCGCTCGGCATGTTCCGCGATCGGACCTATACCTCGTCGATCATCTCGACGTTCCTGATCAGCTTCGGCTTCTTCGGGGCGATCATCTTCCTGCCGCGCTGGTTCCAGTTCGTGAACGGCTCGTCCGCGACGGAATCCGGGTACCAGATCTTCCCGCTGCTCATCGGGCTCATCGGCAGCTCGATCGTGTCGGGGATCCTCGTCTCGCGGACGGGCAAGTACAAGCTGATCATCCTGAGCGGCCTGGCGATCATGTCGGTCGGGCTCGTGCTCATGACCCAGCTACGCGCGGATACGGAGATCCCGATCCTCTGGCTGTGGATGTTCGTCACCGGCGTCGGCATCGGGCCGACAATGTCGGTCTTCACCATCGTCGTCCAGAACGCCGTGCCATTCAGCCAGCTCGGTGTGGCGACCAGCAACCTCACCTTCTTCCGCCAGATCGGCGGCTCGGTGGGCCTGGCCATCACGGGGACCGTGTTCGGCTCCAAGCTCGTGGAGGAGCTCCCGACCCAGCTGCTCGCGAGTGGCGTCCCGCAGCAGGCCGTGGACCAATTCGCCGGCCAGAGTACGGCTGCCCTAGACAACCTCATCGGGGTCGGTGGCGACCTCGGGGTGCAGATCCTGGCCTCGGTGCCGGCCGCGTTCCAGGAGACGATCAAGCCGCTCATCCCGGGCATCGTGCAGGGCATCCACCAAGCCTTCAGTCTGGCGGTGTCCTCGTCCTTCCAGATCGGCGTCGTGACCACGGTCCTCGCGCTCGTGGCTGCGCTGGCCATGCGGGAGCTGCCGCTCCGTTCGTCGGTCGGTCCGGCGCCAGTTGCGTCGCCGGCGGGTGAGGCCGCTGGCGAGATGGTGGGTGGGACCGCCCACGGCTAGCACCCGCATCCTGGACTAGGATGCGTCCGTGACCGTGATTCCCGCTCCGTTCCCGCCACGCTTGCTCGCGCCCGGGGTGGACCGCGAGGCACCCGACTTCCGGGCTCTCCTCGCGGTCGCCGACTTGCCACCGGGCGCGATGCGCCGGGTCAGCCAAGCTGACCTGGATGTCCTGCTCGCCCACACCGAGCGCGGCATCTTCGCGACGGAGGACCGCTGTCCGCACATGGCGGCGCCACTCTCGATCGGCGTGCTGGATGGCTGCATCGTGGCCTGCCCCTTGCACGAGGGGCGGTTCGACCTGGCGTCCGGCGACGCGGCGCGCATGCCGACGACCGGCGGGCTGGATCCCGACGGCGTCTACCACCCGACCTGGTCACCGTCCGGCAGCGAGCCCAAGACCGACCCACCCGGCAAGAAGGCGGAGGCGCGGCGCCTGACCCGGGTGCGCCGGTTTCGCTACTTTCCGGTGCGCATCGTCGGCGACTTGATCGAGGTCGCGCTGCCGTCCGGCTGATCCGTGGGGGTCGCGTCCAAGCGCTTGCAATTCGCCTGCACTCGATGCACACTAGCACCATGCCATCGATCACCGTCAGAGATGTCCCAAGCGATGTTCGCGACGAGCTGGCCGCCCGGGCCGCGCGCTCGGGCCGTTCCCTCCAGGAGCACCTGCGCGCCGAGCTGATCGAACTCGCGCGCAAACCCTCGGTCGGCGAGATCCTCGCCCGCGCCCGTTCTCGCACCCGGGCGACGTCCAGCCGACTGCCTGCTGAGCGGATCCTCGAGCACCGCGACGCGGACCGTCGTTGACGATCGTCGTCGATGCCAGTGCGGTCGTTGCGGCGCTGGTCGACGGCGGGAGTGCTGGCGCATGGGCCGCATCGGAGCTGGGAGGCGGGCCGCTTGCCGCCCCCCACCTGATGCCGGTCGAGGCGGCCAACATCCTCCGCCGGGCGGTCCTGACCGGCGATGTCTCCGCGGATACCGCCGCCCTGGCTCACGATGACCTCGTCCAGCTCCGCGTCGAACTCTTCCCCTACGAACCCTTCGCGCCGCGGGTCTGGGAACTGCGCGCCAACCTCACGGCCTACGACGCGTGGTACGTCGCGCTGGCCGAGGTGCTCGGCGGGCCGCTGGTCACCCTTGACCTCCGTCTCGCCCGTGCCCCCGGGCCGCGGTGCGACTTCCGACTACCACCACCGGGCTGATCCCTGACTCAGGTAGCGCGCATCAGGCGCACCACCTCGTCCGGGTCGTCCGTGACCGCGAACAGGCCCTCATCGCCCGGCGAGATGGTCCCGGCCTCCAGGAGCGTCCCGCGGATCCAGTCCAAGAGGCCACTCCAGTAGGCCGACCCGACCAGGATCACCGGGAAGTGGCGCACCTTGCCGGTCTGGATGAGGGTCAGCGACTCGAACAGTTCATCCAACGTCCCGAACCCGCCGGGCAGGATGACGAACCCGACGGCGTACTTCACGAACATGACCTTGCGGGCGAAGAAGTAGCGAAACTCGACACCGAGGTCCACGTAGGCGTTGAGGGACTGCTCGTGGGGCAGCTCGATGTTGCAGCCGACCGACAGCCCGCCGCCCTCCCGGCACCCGCGATTGGCCGCCTCCATCGTGCCCGGCCCACCGCCGGTGATGACCGCGAACCCGGACTCCGCGAGCTTGCGGCCTATGGTCCGCGCAAGATCGTAGGTGGGGGTCCCCTCCCCGGTCCGCGCCGACCCGAAGACGGTCACCGCCGGTCCGACGGCCGCCATCGCGTCGAAACCCTCGACGAACTCGGAGAGGATGCGCAGCGCTCGCCACGGGTCGGTGTCCAGGAACGCGGGGGTCGGCGGCGTGGCGAGGAGCTTTTCGTCCTCAGTGGTCGCCTGATCGCCGTGCATGCGATCGGCACCCGTGGACGTGACGCGCACGCGGCCGGCGCGGCGGACCTCAGGGGCGGCGGTGTCGTCTGGCATCGGGCTAGGATGCCACCTTCAGGAAGTGCGGATGCGCACGCGGATCATCGTCGCGGTCGGGCTCGTCGTCGTCGGGCTCGTGTGGATCGGCCAGGGCACGGGGCTCCTGGTGGGCACCGGGTTCATGGTCGGCGATGCCCGCTGGGCGGCCGTCGGGGTGACGATGGTCGCCGTCGGCGTCGTCCTTGGGCTCAGCGCGCTCCGGGGCCGGCCGCGGGCTTGAGCCATGCGGCCCACGTCGCATCCGACTTGCCGGCGGTCACGTCGTTCCCGTGGCGGACCAGTGGAAGGCGCAGCAGCCGCTGGTCGCGCAAGAGTCGCTCGACCACCTCGCCGTCGGTCATCGAGAGGTAAGCCAGGCCAGCGTCCCGGTATGCCTTCGTGGTCTCGTCCAGGAGCGCCCGCGCGCCGAGGCGCTCGGTGAATCGCCGTAGCTCGGTAGGAGCCATCGGGCGCTTGCGCAGGTCGACGAAGCTGACGACGACCCGCCGCTCGCGGAAGAACCGGATCGCGCCGCGGGTCGCCTGCGACTCCTCCGTCCCGAAGACCTGGATGTCGGGCATGCGCTTGGTCTTGGTCGAGCCCAGGGGCGCCGGCACGTCAGGCCGTCTCCAGGACGAACAGGGCGATCGGCCGGTCCGTGCGGTCGCGGTAGACCTGGTAGCCCGGGTAGGCGGCGGTGACGGTCGCCCACCGTCGATCGTAGTCGTCGCCGTGCGCCTCGCGCGCGAGGAAGGCGGCCGTCGTCGCTCGGTGCTCCACGGTCACGGCCGGGTCGGCACGCAGGTTGTGGACCCAGGCCGGCGTCCTCGCTTTGCCGGCGTTCGAGCCGATGAGGATCCAGGCGTCGCCGTCGCGGACCGCGCCCAACGGCACGACCCGGGATGTACCCGTTCGCCGGCCGCGCATCGTCACCAGGATCATGTCCATCCCGAGTGCCCGACGCAGCAGCCCGCGACCACCGGTCCAGCGGTACAACCGCCGGTGGATCGGGTGGAACAGCGGATGGGTCAGGACCAGGCCGATCGCCAGGTAGACGGGTCGCGGCAAGGCGCGGGTCGCGGCAGGCACGGTCGGCGCGGCAGGCACGACGCTAGCGTAACGCGGCGACCGGGTACCATCGACCGACACCACAGGAGGTACCCCGCGTGACGGTCTGGTTCACGGTCCAGCTCGATGATGCCCCGGGCTCGCTCGCGCGCGTCGCGACCGCCCTCGCCGAGCGCGGCGTCAACATCACCGGCATCGTCGGCGTGGCCGAGGACACCGACGGCGCGCTGATGCTCACGACCTCCGACCCGGCGGCGACACGCGAGGCGTTCGCCGGTCTTGCGCTGGCCTTCGAGGAGCACGACCCGACCGGCGGCATGGATCCCGATTCGATGACGGTCGGCGACCTGCGGCCGGGCGCCGCCGGTCGCGGCATCCTCGGCTGATCCGCGGTCCTCGATTCCCTCCCCGATGGCTCGACGCAACGCGACCCAGACCGCGGCGATCCGCTTCGACATCGTCGACGCGCCCGATGCGATCGGCGCCATCGTCGCGGGCGTGACCGCTCTCGGTGGCCGCGTCCGGACGCTCGCCACGGTCCGCCAGATCGAGGGTGACCCGCCGCTCGTCGAGATCGAGCTCGAGGTCGAAGGCGTCGACGAAGCGGCGCTCCAGACCGCAGTCACGGCCATCGATGCGGTGCGCAAGGTGCACGTGACCCAGGCCCTCAGCACGATCTTCGGCAAGCGCGTCATCGTCGTCGGGGGCGGGGCCCAGGTCGCCCAGGTCGCGCTCGGCGCGGTCAGCGAGGCGGACCGCCACAACCTCCGGGGCGAGCGGATCTCGGTCGACACCATCCCGCTCGTCGGCGAACCGGCCATCGCCGCTGCGGTGCGGGCGGTCGCGGACCTGCCGCGCGCCCGACTGCTGGTCCTGGCCGGTTCGATCATGGGCGGCGACATCAGCGTCGCTGCCGAGGAGTTGCGCGCGGTCGGCATCCCGATCATCGCCCTGAACATGGTCGGCTCGATCACCGAGCACGTGGATCTCGTGGTCAGCGACCCGGTCCAGGCGGGCACGATGGCCGTCATGGCCATCGCCGACACGGCGACCTTCGACCTCGCGCGGCAGCGCGGCCGCCGGTATTGAGGCGTCTGGCCGGATGCGGATCGCGACCTGGAACGTCAACTCGCTGAAGGCCCGCCAGGAGGCCGTCGAGAACTGGCTGACCCGCGCCGCGCCCGACATCCTGCTCATCCAGGAGACGAAGCTCAGCGACGCGGACGCGCCGGTCATGGCGTTCGGGATGGCGGGATATCAGCTCGTGCATCACGGGGAGGGCCGATGGAACGGCGTGGCCATCGCGGCCCGTAACGGGCTCGCCGTGAGCGACGTGGCCACGAACTTCGGTGACGGGCCGGTCCGCGACAGCGGCCCCGGCGGCACGGCCGGCAACGAGGACGACTTCGACCCGTTCGATGAAGCCCGGATGGTCGCGGCCACGGTGGACGGGCTGCGGGTCGTCAGCGTGTACGCACCGAATGGCCGGGTCGTCGGCTCGGAGTTCTACCAGGGCAAGCTCGCCTGGTTCGAGCGGCTGGGTCGTTGGCTGGACGACGAGATCGCGGCCGGGCGAGGCGGCTCGCTGGTCGTCGGTGGGGACTACAACGTCGCCCCGGCCGACATCGATGTCTGGGATCCGCGCGCGGCCCACGGTGGGACGCACGTCTCAGAGTCGGAGCGGACAGCGATCTCAGCCCTGCAGTCGCGCGGGCTGACGGATGCCTATCGCGCCCGCCATGACGAGGCCGGTCGATACACATGGTGGGATTACCGGGCCGGCATGTTCCATAAGAACTTCGGGATGCGCATCGACCTGCTGCTGGTCGGCGGGGATGTGGCCGCGCGGGTCGTGGACGCCGAGATCGACCGGGCTGCACGGAAAGGTCCGCCCGTGCCGTCTGACCACGCTCCCCTGACGATCGATCTCGACGCGCCCGGCGCGCCGCTCGACCCCGATTGGGCCGGTGCCCTGGCGCGGATCGCCAAACGTACGCGCTGAGGGACGCGCCCGCCGCCGGGGCCGGCGCCCTCGTTGGTGACAAATGCCTCTGTGATGGGCGCTCGTCGCGGCCCCGCGACGCGGAACAAAGCCCGTCACGCACGAGGGCCCGCGGAGGATGCCCCGATCATGTGACAGGCGCCCACCGCGCGGGCGGCTGTCACGAACGACCGGACCAACGCCCACCAGATGAGCATCTGACAGGAGCGGGGCCGGGATTCGGGCCTCAGCCGAAGCCCCCGGCTAACGATCCAGGCCGGCCCGCAGGGCGATGGTCGCCGCCTCGGTCCGGGAGGACGCGCCGAGCTTGCCGATGACGTTCGAGACGTGGACGCCGGCCGTGCTCTCGCTGATGAACAGTTCCTCGGCGATCTGGCGGTTGGTCCGGCCCTGGATGAGCAACGGGATCACCTCGAGTTCGCGGCGGGTGAGCCCGAACGATGCGGCAGCGTCGCCGGAAGGAGGCGGAGCCTGCTCGGGCGCGGGCTCAGCCGAGCTGGACGCCGGCGCATGGAGCGGGACCCTGGCCCGGGCGGCCAGGCCCTCCACGGCCTCGCGCAGGGGGCGCGATCCCAGCCGTTCGGCGATCCGCCAGGCCTCAGTGAGCGCGTCGGCGGCCGCGGACCGATCACCCGCCCCGAGCCTCGCCTCGGCCTCCCGCCAGCGGGCATACGCGAGCACGTACGGCTGCTCGAATGCCCGCCAGCGAGCGACGGCGGTGCTCCACGCGTCGATCGTGGGTCGTCCGTCGGCGCGCGTGTGTTCGGCGACGACAAGCGCGGCGTCCGCCTCGGATTCCTCGCTATCCTGACCACGCTGGCGCGCGCGCCAGTGCTCCACGACGACCGTCATCTCGGCCATCAGCTCATCGCCCATCCCGCGCGCCGTCGCCTCGGCCCCCATGTCGCGGCGGGCGCGGGCAGCCTCGGCCAGATCCGCGACCGCACGCATCGCGAGCCGGAACAGGCGCAGGTGATAGCGGTGGAAGCGGGTGGTCTCCAGTTCGGCGATGCCCGTCCGGGCCGCGCGCAGGGCCTCCGCTGGTTCGCCGCGCCAGAGGGCCGCCTCGGCATCGGCCAGCCGGCTCGGAGCGTTGAACTGGGTCTCCACCGGATACCCGACGAGCATCGAACGCAGCTCCTCCTGCTTCGACTCGGCACGCGGATCCCCGGTCGCGACCAGGAGCGGCACCCAGTGGGCCAACAGGTAGCGCTCGCTCTGTCGGCCGGCCTGCTCCACGGCGTTGCTCGCCTCGGCCAGGCGGCGCGCCTCCGCCCAGTCGCCCAGATCGAACGCGACCATGATCCCGTTCTGTTCGATGAACGTGCCATAGGTCCGGGAGATCCCGATGGCGTCTGCGACCGCGACCCCTTCGTGGACCAGGGTCATGGCAGCGTGCTGATCGCCGCAGTCGCGGAGCGCCTCGGTCAGGTTCACGTACCCGCGACCGATGTCGTCGGCGTCCCCGACGTCGTGGGCGATCCGGATCGCCGTGCGCAGCGAGTCGATCGCGTCGTCGCATCGTCCCGCCGCCGCGTAGTCCAGGCCGAGCGTGTTGCGCGCATGGCCCTCCGCCTGGCGAGCTCCGACCCGCAGGGCGATGTCGATCGCCTCCTCGCACAGCTCGATCGACTCCTGCCAGCGATCCAGGAGCATGAGCAGCTGCCCGAAGCCGGCGAGGACCCGGGCGCGCTCGGCGGTCGGCGGCTCCGCGGGGATCGTCGCGACGGCAGCCTCGCAGGCGACCAGCGCCGCATCGCTCTCCGCGTTGTTCCAGAGCGCGCGGCCAAGGCGCTCGAGCATGACCCCGGCACGGACGGGATCCGTGGCGGCCTCAACGGCCGCGACGGTCTCGCGACGCAGCACGACCGCCCGATGGGCATCGCCCGAGAGCCAGGCGGCCACGGCCGCGCGGTCCAGCAACGCCACTCGGTCGAACCCGGCGATCGCCTCGGCATCGTCGACGAGACTCCACGCCTCCAGGGCCTGCTCGTCGTGGCGGCAGGCATCGGCGAAGGCATAGGCGCGGGCCGCCGCCGTCCCGGCCCGGACGGACGCCTCGAAGGCGCGGCGGGTGTCGCGTGCCGCGGCCCAATGGTGGGCGAGCTCCGCCCAGTGGCCGGCTTCCAATGCGCCGCTCCCCGGGCCCTGGGCCGCGAGCGCCTCGGCAAACGCGCGATGGAGGCGCTGGCGTTCGCCCGGGAGCAGCTCCTCATACGCAGCCTCCTGGAGCAGCGCGTGCCGGAACGCGTAGCCATCGGTGGCGCCGCGTGCCTCGGCGCCGGTCACCAGGACCTGACGCTCCACCGCCGTCCGCAGCGCGTCGAGCAACGCCCGGTCGTCGATGCCGGCGACGCGAGCCAACAGGTCGTGTTCGACGTGGCGCCCCGCGACCGCCGCGACGCCGACCACCGACTGGGCCGCATCGGGCAGGGCCGCGATGCGTGCCAGGAGCACCTGCCGGAGCGTCGGTGGGAGCCGACCGAGGCCGCCGTCCTGGCCGGCCATCAGGAGTTCCTCGACGAAGAACGGGTTGCCATCCGAGCGCCGATGGATGCGCTCGACCTCGTCGGGATCGCTGGCCGTGCCCAGGATCGCGGCGAGCAGCTCGGCTGTCCGCGCGGTGTCCAGACGTGCGAGTTCGAGCCGCTCCACGCGACCGGTCCGCTCGAGCTCGGCGAGCCAGGGGAGGAGCGGATGGCGGCGATGGAGCTCATCCGATCGGTACGTGAGCACGATGAGCACCGGGTCGGCGCGTAGCTGGCGGACCAGGAAGGCCACCAGCTCACGGGTCGCGGGATCCGCCCAGTGCAGATCCTCGATGGCGAGTACCAGCGGGATCTCGGCCGCGAGACCTCGGATCAGGCCCAGGACGGCGTCGAACAGTCGGGCCTGGCGGGCGCCGGTCTGCATGGTCGTCTGGTCGGCGTCGGCGGCGGGAGGGGCGTGGGCGTCGTCGGCGGCAGCCACGGCCCCGAGGGCCGGCACGAGCCGCGCGAGCTCCGAGCGACCAGGTCCGGCAACGGCCGCCAGTTCCTCCGGCCCGAGATCGCGTGCGAGATCGCGCAGGAT
>JBPPMZ010000054.1:0-77131 GCA_051306295.1 Candidatus Limnocylindrales bacterium | reverse complement strand
TCCGCTGGCGGGTGATCGTCCGGACCGAGGTGTCGCGGAGCTTGACCGCGATGGTCGACGCCCGAAAGCCGGCCGATCGCAAGCGACCGGACACGCCCTCCGCCATGGCCAGCAGCGTCCGCTCGATGATCTCGGGGTCGGAGGTGTCGACATCGAAGGTGTGCTCGTGACCGACCGACTTCGCGGGGTCGCCCTCGTGGACGGGGTCCACATCGATGCCCCGCGCGCGCTCGACGAGCGACGCCCCGTGCTTGCCGAAGCGACGGACGACGACGTCGCGGGGCAGGGCCGCCAGGTCGCCGATGGTCCGCACCCGGAAGTCGGCCAGGGCCGCGGCCGTCTTCTCGCCGACGCCCCACAGGCGACCGATCGGGAGCGGCGCCAGGAACGCCGCCTCGTCGCCCGGCGCGACGACGACCAACCCGTCGGGCTTGCGCAGGTCCGAGGCGACCTTGGCCACGAGCTTGTTGGCCGCCACCCCGACCGACGCCGTCAGCCCCACGTCAGCGCGAACGGTCGCCTTGATCTCCGCGGCGATCGTCGGACCGTCGCCGAACAGCGCGATCGAGCCTGTGACGTCGAGGAACGCCTCGTCGATGGAGATCGGCTCGAGCTGCGGGGTGAACCGGCGCATGACGGCCATCACATCGCGCGAGGCCTGCTGATAGCGCCGCCCGTCGACGGGGAGGAAGACACCGTTCGGGCAGCGCCGCACGGCCTCCTGCAACGACATCGCCGAGTGGACGCCGAAGGCTCGCGCCTCGTAGCTGGCCGCGGACACCACGCCCCGGCCGCGCGGATCGCCACCGACGATGACGGGCTTGCCGCGCAGCTCCGGCCGGTCGCGCTGTTCGACCGCGGCGAAGAACGCATCGAGGTCCACGTGGAGGATCGTCCGGTCCATGGGCGCCAACGCTACGCCACGGCTGTGACGGCTAGAACGACACGAACTTCAGGACTTCGATCGCCCAGATGCCGTAGGCATTGACGAGCACCCCGATGACGATCGCAAGCTTGGCCTCGCGAGATATCCCGTCGCGGAACACCCAGCCGAGCATCGGCCACAGGATCGGCGCGACGTCGAGGATGCGCCGGTATCCGAATTGGGTCCAGCCGATACCTCCGTGGGTGATGACCAGCGCAAGTCCGGTCGCGACCGACAGCCAGCCGTAGAGCAGCAGGCGATTCCGTCCATGCGCCCGCAGGAGCCACAGGAAGATCGGGGTCGTCAGGATCAGGGACGTCCCGATCCAGTTCGGGCGGAACCACGGGAAGGTCTCGACGTAATCGAACGTCTTGAACAGCATGACATTGAGGTTCCGCGGGATGTAGCTGAGCGAGTTGATGCCCTCCGAGTACCACGACTCTGTCAACACACTCAGACCCTGCGCGTTGAGGACCAGGTTGTAGCCAAACTCCGCGGGATCTCCGAAGCGCGCCACGTTGAAGGCCATCGTCACGATGACGGGAATGGCGAAACCGGCCGCAAGCGGCACCAGCGGCCGAACGGACGACAGCGACAGTCGGGCGGGCCAACGGACGGGCCAGCGGCAAAAGAGGGCCGCGTACAGCGGGATGGTCAGCCCGACCGGGACACGCGACGCCGCGCCCAGACCCAGGAGCAGGCCGGCCAACATCGGCCATCGTCGATCGAGCGCGAGGGCGAGCGCCGCCAGCGCGAAGCAGACGGCCACGATGTGTGCGAACAGCCAGACCGTCGCCTCGCCCGCGGCCCACCAGTGGACGCTCCCCAGTGCGAAGGCGACCAACAACCAGCGCTGCGACATCGACGCGACGTGCAGTCGCCGGAATACGAGCCAGAGCAGGATGACGTTGATGCCTCCCACGATCGCCGCGGCGATCCCTTGGTCGAAGGTCGGTCCGAACAGGGAGACGAAGGGCAGCACGAACAGGACGGGGGCCGGCGGGTACGGCATGTAGCCACCGCCGTCAGGCCCTGGCGCGTGCTCGAGGTACCCGAACTCGGGACCGATGTGCAGTCGGCCGTGGAGCAACGCATCGGCGAGCGGCACGAATCCATCCAGGTCGACGCGCTCGGGTCGGGTCGCCCAATAGATGAGGCCCGACAGGATCGCCAGCAGGACCACGAAGCCGCGATCGTCCCGCTGGAGCATGGCGACCAGCCGTTCGCGGCGGCCCTCGATCATCGGCCGTCGGCCACGTCGCGCTCGAGACAGGCGACCAGCGCCGGGCTCCGATAGTGGCCCATGGCCCAGTGAGCGCGCATGCGCACGATGTCCGCGAAGGCCTGCGTGCTGTCGCGCAGGACATGGACGCTGGTCGACGCGTTCTGCTCCAGCTGGACGGGGATGCGCTTGATGTCCAGGCGGTACTTCAGGAGCAGGTAGATCAACTCGACATCGACGGCGAAGCGGTCGATCCGCGACACGGCGAACAGGCCGTCGGCGACGTCACCGCGGAACAGTTTGAAGCCACACTGGGTGTCGTAGATACCGCCCGTGACGAGCGTCCGGAAGGCGAAGCTGGCCAGTTCGGAGACCACCGTCCGCATCGTGCCGGCCCCGGAGTACGACGAGCCCGGCAGGGTCCGATCGCCGATCGCGGCATGGAACCCACGGTCACGGATGCAGTGCATGGCAAAGGCGAGCGGCACCGTGCCGTACGGCAGGTCGGCGTCGGTGAAGCCGCGGATCTCTCCGCGCGCGACGCGCATGCCGGCGCGCAGAGCCGCACCCTTGCCTCCGTTCGCCGCAAGCGCCACGACGCGCACGCCGGGCAGGTCCGGGATGGCCGCCACGGTGCCGTCACGGCTCCCGTCATCGACCACGACCACCTCGCCGATGACCCCGAGGTCGTCGAAGGCGGCGACCACCCGTTCGACGGTCTCGGCAATGTAGGCCGAACTCTCGTATGCGGGCACGACGATCGACAGCTGCGGCGCCGGGTCGGTCGGTGCGGGCTCGCGCTCGTTCGGCATGGCGCCGATGGTAGTACCCGCGCGGGGGGCGGCGCGGCGTGGCGCGGGCGGCTCGGACGGCCGACCCGATCGGCGGCCGGCCCGCGGGACCGGTGGGCCGTTGGGCGAGCTCATTTCTGGCAGTTAGCAGCGCCGCCTCTGCTAAGAGCCGAGCGCGGGCCGTCGAGCGTCGAATCCTCGACCAACAGCAGCCGGGGCTCTGGTATCGCCCTGATGACGCTGATCGGCACCTCGTCGACGAACGTACCAGCAGCCACAGCTCTGGGTGCCGGAAATCGATCGGTGCCACGGGTCGTGCACCGCGATAGCCCGGCGCGGCCAGGCGGCCGACCGGCGGTTCGGGCCGGTTCCGGCGGTCGATCGGCCGGCGCCGAGGCGGACAGCGGCGGTCGACTAGCCCTTGGGCTCGACGACGATGGTGACTTCGGCGGTCATCCCGGTGAAGACCTTGATGGCGACCTTGTAGGTGCCCAGGGTCTTGAGCGGCTCCTCGAGGTCGATCTTGTGGCGATCGACCGTGATGCCGCGGCGAGCCAGGGCGTCGGCGATGTCCTTGGAGGTGATGGAGCCATAGAGCTTGCCGCCCTCACCGACCTTGACGCCCATGGTCAGGGTCGTCGAGGCGATGCGGGTCGTGGCGATCTCGGCTTCCTCGCGCTCCTTGCGGCGCTTGTCCTCGCGGCTGGCGATGTCGTGCTGCCACGCACGGTAGGCGCCACCGGCGGCGGGCACGGCCACACCGTTCGGGATGAGGAAGTTCGTGGCGTAGCCGTCGGCGACCTGCTTGAGCTCGCCGCTCTTGCCGAGCGTCGGCACGTCCTTGGTCAGGATGACCTTCAAGTGATGCGATCCTCCCTGGTGATCCAGCCACGGACGCGCGGGCCCAGGCCGGACTGGTTGATGGCGTCCGCTACGCCCGTGACGAGGGCGGGGACCCGCCGGATGGTCCGACGGACGGGGCCCGGCGTCAAGCGCCGGATCTGGGCGACGTCGCGGTCGAACGACACGCGATCGATATCGAGTTCCAGGAGCTTCTCGTCGAGCAGGTCCTGCGGCACGCCATCGAGGAACAGGTCGACCGCGAGGACGACCACGACGAGATCGTCGAGGCCGCCGATGATCGGCACGCTGTCCGGGATGAGGTCACGCCCGACGACGAGGTAGCCGGCTGCGACGCCGAGCAGGACCTTGCGGTCATTGGGCATGCGTTCGTCGAGGACCAATGCCCCGACGAGGCGGGCGTAGTCCGGGACGCGGCTTGCGATCGGCAGGAATGCGGCCAGCGACATCAGGCGACCGATGCTCGCGCCGCCGATCCCTCGTCGCTTGTCCTTGTCCGTGCGCTTCGCGCTGATCCGGGCCATGGTCCGTTAGGTCCTCCTCGACCGGCGCGGGTCGCCTTCGACCGTCCCGGGGCGGGCAGTCTATCAGCCAGCGCCTTCGGACCCCGCGCACGAGGGCGCGCGCACGGGGGCTCCCGCGGATCTCCGGCATCCAGAGCTGTGCCTGCTGGTACGGGCGACGACGACCCGCAGATCGACATGCTCAAGGGCATACCAGAGGCCGGGCTGCTGTTGGCCGAGGATTCGACGCCTGTCGGCCTGCGATCGGCTCATACCAGAGGCGACGCTGCTGTCTACCAGAAGTCACCGACCTCGCTCGACCTTGACATCGAACACCCGTTCGGTATGATGACAGGCCAAGGAGGCGCGAGTGACGAAGCACGACGCCGAGCGCAAGGTCAGGATCCTCGATTTCATCGCCGCCACGCTGCGTTCGCGTGGGTTCCCGCCATCGGTGCGGGAGATCGCGCGTGCCGTCGGGCTCGCGTCCACATCCGCGGTCCATCACCACCTGCAGATCCTCGAGCGTGAGGGATACCTGGAGCGTGGCGCCGCGCAAAGCCGCGCCATCCGTCTGACGCCCACGGCGGCGATCCGACTCGGGCTATCCAGCGAACTCGTCCCGCAATCCACGACGGCAGACGCGCGCGTCGTCCCGATCATCGGAGAGATCGCGGCCGGCGGCCCGATCGAGGCATACCAGGACGCGTCGGAATCGATGGCCATCCCGGACCTGCTCGCACCGGACGGGGATGCCTACGTCCTCAAGGTCCGTGGCGACTCGATGATCGAGGCCCACATCGCTGACGGCGACTTCGTCCTGATCCGCCCGCAGACCACGGCCCGCAACGGCGACATCGTGGTCGCCCAGGTGGAAGAGAACGCGGTCACCCTCAAGCGCTTCTTCAAGGAGAAGGACAAGATCCGGCTCCAGCCGGCCAACCCCGCGTATCCCGCGCAGTTCTATGACGACGTGCGGATCCAGGGGAAGCTCATTGGTGTCATCCGCAAGCTCGATTAGGCGACCGCTGGGAACGCCCAGCCGTACGTTGGTCCGCTCCGCGCGTTCGCTCACGCACATCGGTGCGCTCGCTCTCGTGCTCGCGGACCGCCTTCGTCTGGACGATCCGAGCGGCCGACCCTCCGTAGGCGGCCGCCTTGGCCTCGGACCATCCGGCCGCCCGATTCTTGAGACAACGACATGAACCACTTGTTGGCCGACCAATTGGGCCGGGTGGATATCCACAGGGGTTGTCCACACGGGACCCACATCGGGACGCAAACGGTGGACGCGCCATTGATGGGCCTGCCAGTTCGTGGACGGGCCGGCCCCACCGCCACCGGACAATGACGCCCCCACGCATCCGTCGGAGTCCTGCCACGCCGTGATCGATCGACTACCGCCCCAGAGCCTTGAAGCCGAGCAGTCCGTGCTCGGTGCCGTCCTCATCGACCGCGACGCCGTGGTCGAGGTCGCGGAGTTCCTGCGCCCAGAGGACTTCTACCGCCAGGCCAACGGCCGCATCTACGCGGCCATGCTCGACCTGTTCGAGCGCCGCGAGCCGATCGATATCGTCACCGTCGCGGAGAACCTGGAGCGGCGCGACGAACTCGAAGCCATCGGCGGCCGCGCCTACCTGTCCAGCCTGTCCAATGAGACCCCGACCGCGGTCCATGCCGCCCAGTACGCCCGCATCGTCGAGCGCAAGGCCGTGCTCCGCAACCTGATCGGTGCCGCCGGGCGGATCGCCGGCATCGGCTACGAGGACCCGGCGGAGATCCAGGAGGCGATCGACCGCGCCGAGTCGGAGCTGTTCGCGGTCAGCCAGAAGCGGGTCGATGCCGGGTTCAGCCCGCTCAAGTCGCTCCTCCACGACGCCTACGACCGGCTCGACTACCTGCACGCGCATCGCGGCGAGATCAGCGGCGTGCGGACCGGCTTCGCCGACCTCGACACCCTCACGACCGGCCTCCAGCCCAGCGACCTCGTGATCGTCGCGGCCCGCCCATCGGTCGGCAAGACGAGCTTCGCGCTCAACATCGCCGAGCACGCCGCGGTCAAGGAGCGCAAGACGGTCGGCGTCTTCAGCCTGGAGATGAGCAAGGAACAGCTGGTCCTTCGACTGCTGTCCAGCGTCGCGAACATCGACTCGCAGCGCCTGCGCTCGGGCTTCCTCGAGGAGCTCGACTTCGCGCGCATCGCCCCGGCCATGAACTCGCTGTCGGAGGCGCCCGTCTTCATCGACGACACACCGAACATCTCGGCGATGGAGCTGCGCACCAAGGCGCGACGTCTCCAGGCGGAGGCGGGCCTGGACCTCGTCGTGGTCGACTACCTCCAGCTCATGCAGGCGACGACCACGAACCGCGACGCCAACCGCGTCCAGGAGGTCAGCGAGATCTCGCGCGGCCTCAAGGCCTTGGCCCGCGAGCTGCGCGTCCCGGTCATCGCGCTCTCCCAGCTGTCACGCCAGCCCGAGATGCGCAACGAGAAGGAGCCGCGCCTGTCCGACCTGCGCGAGTCGGGCGCCATCGAACAGGACGCGGACCTCGTCATGTTCCTGTGGCGTGAGCAGGAACGCGGCGCGGACGATCAGGAGACGTCCGGCGAGGTCATCAACCTGAAGCTCGCCAAGCACCGCAATGGCCCGACCGGGCAGGTCCAGCTCTGGTTCAAGAAGGCGCAGACCCGGTTCGTGAGCTACGCCGGCGAACGCTTCGCCGAGGCCGGCAGCTAGCCGAGACCTCCGCGATCAGCTCTCGTCGAGGAGCAGTGGCCGCACGTTGAGCGTGTACAGCAGGCCGTCGGGGCCGGTGATGACCAGGCCCTGGTAGCCACCCTCGTAGTCCTTGACATCGAGGAGGTCGAGCTGCGCTGCGGTCATGTCGAGGTGCGGGAACTGGAGGCCGTTCGGGTCGGCCGACGGCTTGAAGTCGGCGATCTTGATGTCGTCCCATGGCCACGTCCGGATATCCGGGGCGGCGATGCCCGGCGCCTCGAGCAGCGCGGCCCGATAGGTCGTCGGCACGTAGACCTCCGACGCGACCGCCCCGCCCTTGTCAAGGGTGGTCAGTCGATCGGCGAGCTTGAGGAATGCTGCGCGGGCCGGCGCGTCAACGCCGCCCTGGGTGTCGATGCCCAGCGCGTAGATGGAGACGGTCTTCTCGATGCCACCGGCGCGGATCGTGAAGATGGCCGTCCCGGCGTCCGAGACCATGTCGTTGCGATAGTCCGGTCGAGCGGCCGCGAGGCCTCCCTCGCCGAGCGCAAAGACGAGGAGCTCCTGGATCTGCGCGTCACTCAGTGTCGCGATCCGCATCGGGTTCATGACGAAGACCGAACCCTGGGCCGGCGGGATCTCCAGAGCGGGATCCCGGTAGATGACGGTCCCGTCGCCGTACAGGGTGAAGGGCGGGACCATGGTCGCTGCGTAGCCCGCCATGACGAAGCCTGGGCCCAGGTCGTAGCGCAGGATCACGTCGGTCGCGCCGGTCGCGTGATCGACTACGTCACCGACCGGCGAGCTGCTCGGAACGTCGCTCGGGCCGGAACTCGGCCCGGACGCCGGGGCGTCGGTCGGGGGACTGGAAGCGCCCCCGCCGCTACACGCGGCCACGACGATGGCCATGGCCGGGATCAGGAGCAAGGACCGCTGGGGTCGCCGAAACGGGTATGACATGGGCCCGGGACGCACACCTCGTGGTCTCGGTTCCGCGGGCGGTCGGGGGCGCAGCACGCCCCACCAGCCGACGCGCAGGTGCGAGGTTCGCACGTCGAACGGCCCGCACGCTGCGGGAACCGTGCGAAAACCCTCTTGACGCCACGCGTATCTTCTCCGCTATGAGTCCGGGCCAGGCCCGGGCCGCACCGGGCGCGCCCTGTTCCAGCGTGCTCGGCCCTACGGCTCGCGCTGCCCTTCTCCGGACTCGCCCGTCACGGCGTCCGAGCCAAGTTGGAGGGTCTGGAGAGGGTGTACCAGGACCGCATGCTGGTCTGTCGCGATTGCGCGGAGGAGTTCACCTTTTCCGCCGGCGAACAGGCCTTCTACTCGAGCAAGAGTCTGACCAACGATCCGCAGCGCTGCCCAGGGTGTCGAGCGGCAGCCAAGCGGGCACGGTCGGGCGAGAGCCCTCGCGAGTTCCACGCCGCGGTGTGCGGAGCCTGCGGCGGCCAGGCCGTCGTCCCGTTCGCTCCGCGCAGCGATCGGCCCGTCTACTGCAGTTCGTGCTTCGACAAGGTGCGCGCCGGCACGCTGGGAGCGCAGCCCGCGCACGCCTGACCCAAGTCTCGCCTCGTGGCATCATGGCCGCCCAGCCATCGATGTGATCCAGGAGGTGCACCGTGGGCGTCTACATCATCCGCGAGATGGTCGGGACCAGCCCGCGCTCGTGGAGCGACGCCGCGCGCCAGGCCGTCGCGACCGCGTCCAAGACCGTGCGCAACATCCAGACGGTCGAGGTCGTGAAGTCGACGGCCGTCGTGACCGACGGGGAGATCGTCGAGTACCGCGTCGAGATCAAGATCGGCTTCGAATACGAGGGCTGATCGAGCCGCCCAAGTGGCGGCGACGTCGCAGCTAATCGCGGGATGAGTGCCCGTCGGCACCATGGCGCGCATGCCCATGCAGCGCGGCCCACATCTCGTCGTTGACACCCCGTTCTCGCGGTCCGCATCATTCGCCCGGCCCGAGTCGTGGTCCACCGTCCTGGAACGGACGCCGATCCCCGTCGGTCCGGGCCGACCGTCGGTCGTCAACGGGCCAAGGAGCGGACTCCTGCGCGACGAGTCCAGCGGGTACCCCATCACCATCGCGAAGGTGCAGCGCCCCGCCCTCCGGGTCGAGACGCTGGAGCGCCCGCGCCTGCTCGACTGGCTGCGCGTCAAGGTGCACAACCGCGTCGTTCTGCTGCTGGCCGACGCCGGCTACGGCAAGACCACCCTGCTCGCCGACTTCTCACGGCGCAGCCGGATCCCGACGTTGTGGTATCGGCTGGACGAGACGGATCGCGACTGGACGTCGTTCATCGCGCACCTCGTGGCGGCCGGCCGAGAGCACGACCCGACATTCGCCCCGACCACGGCCTCACTCCTCGGGGAGATCGGCGTCGGTGGGCCGACCCGGGAGTCCGTGCTCGAGACGTTCCTTCGCGAGCTGCCATCGATCGCCGTCGGTGGCGCGGTCCTGATCCTCGACGACTTCCACCTGGTCGACGACGCCGCGGACGTCCGGCACATCGCGCGCGAGCTGATCGCACGCGCCCCGGAGCGGCTCAGCATCGTGTTCGCCAGTCGACGTCCGCCGACCGTCCCCCTGTCGCGTCTGCGCGCGGTCGGCGAGGTGGCCGAACTCACGACCGACGACCTGCGGTTCGATGTCGACGAGACCGCGAAGCTGTTCAACGAGACGTACGGCCGGAACCTGGACCCCGACGTGCTGGTGGACCTCGCGGAACGGACCGAGGGCTGGATCGCGTCCCTGCACCTGGTCCAGGCGGCGCTGCGGGATCGCTCACCCGGCGAGATCCGGCGCTTCGTCAAGACGCTGAACGGGGCCGACAAGGAGATGTACGACTACCTCGCGGAGGAGGTGGTCGGCGAGCTGTCGCTGGAACTGCAGCGGTTCCTGATGGACACGTCCATCCTGCAGGTCGTGACGCCGGACCTGGCCGAGGTCGTGAGCGGGCACGATGCCGTCGATGTGGCGCGGCTCGTCGTCGCGGCGGAACGAGTGACCCTGCTGAGTCGGCTGTCGGGGGCGCCGCGGACGCATCAGCGCTACCACCCGCTGGTGCGCGAGTTCCTGGAGGCACGGTTCCGGTCGCTGGACGGTGACGACGCGGTCAACGCGCTACATCGACGCACAGCCGCCGCGACCTCGGATTGGAGGATCGCGGCCCACCACTACCGCGAGGCCGGCGACACCGAACAGATGCTCGCAGCGGTCAGCCGGGCGATCCCCGAGATCATGGGTAACGGGCAGTACGCCCTGGCCGAGGCGTTCATCGACCCGGTTCCACCGGACGAGCGCCCGACCGGCTTCGGCCTGATCACCTCACGCGTCGAGATGCAGCAAGGCGACTACGAAGCCGCGATGGCCGCCTCACAGGCCGTCCTCGACTCGGCCACGAACGACATCGAACGCGACTACGCCCTCCTGAACCTGATCACGCTGAACTACAACTCGGGAAATGGGGAAGCCACAGTCGAACACGCGACAGCACTTCGATCGTCCGGCGACTCGGGATTGCGGTCTATCGCGGATGCCACAGTTGAGATGATCCTGACCGGCGAGGGCGCGAGTCTCGATAAGCTAAGTCGACGCCTCCAGGGAATGGCCAAAGCGCAGGGGGCGGCACGGCCCCACTTCTTCGCAATTACCCAACACAACCTGGCGGTCACGAGACTCCTTCAGAACGAGGTCGGAAGGAGCCTTGTGGATATCCAAGCGGCCATTGATGCGCTGGAGGCCGGTTCGGCCGTCATGGAGTTGCGAGCGGCTCGGATGGTCAAGGCTTCTGTGCTTGCGACCATGGGCCGGCTGGACGACGCGACGAACATTGTCGAAGGACTGCTCGACGAGACGGCCGGGCACGACCTGACGGAATCGAGCATTGAGTCTGCGGACCTCTTCGACACTTTCCTAGACCCGAGTCGGTCGTGGTCGCTTATCGCTCAGGCGCGACAGCGAGAGTCAATTTCCGTCGCTGACCGTCGATCTCTGTGCCTTGTCATGGCAAGATGGTTCATACGACGACGCGAATTCGGCAACGCTCGGTCTGCATTAGAGGCGATGCCGAGCGGTCGTCCAACCGCAGTCGCATTCAGTTCCCAACTCTTGATTTGCCGTGCCTATCTTGCAGTCGCAGCCGGCCTGGACGGGGGCTCCGATCTCGCACTCGAGGCCGAGGCGGCGTGTCAGTCCCAAGGGGCACAGCGCTTGCGACGAGTCGCCTCCCTCCTTGTTGCGCGGACGGGAACTCCGGACGCCTGGAGTCGCGGAGTCTCCGCCAACGGGCGGGAAGCGCCACATAGCCTCGCGTATGTAGCCGAGTTGGTGGCAACGCGACTAGCCGAACTCGACGAATTGTCACTCGAGGTCGTACGACAGTCGGCAGTCGCATTTCCATCACGATGGCGCTTGGCGCTCCGCGATGCCGTTGAGATATCCCAGAATGGTCATCAGCTTCAGGCGGCAAAGCTTCTCGAAGAGGTGGGTGACCGGAGCGATGTTCGCCGACTTCGCGCGATTGCAAGACAGTCCAAGCGGCGACCTGACCTCGCTCACCTCGGAAGGAGTCTCGCGCGACGAGTCGCCGACCGCGTCGTCATCGAAGATCAGGGGCGCGTGTCCCTCCTGATCGGACAGCGGGTCGTGCCCGGGAGCGAGATCCGTCGAAAAGTCTTGGCACTCGTTTGCTACCTAGTGACGCGGCCTGGCATGTCGAGTACACGCGATCAAGTGCTCGAGGCGTTATGGCCGGACCTCGCGCCGGATGTGGCCATCAATTCGCTGAATCAGACGATCTACTTTCTACGTAGGGTCTTTGAACCCGACTACTCGGAGGACCTGTCTCCTGGCTATGTGCACCACGACTCAGATGTTGTGTGGCTCGATCCGGAGCTCATCGCGTGTAGAAGTAGGGCCGCAAAGGACTTCATTCGCTCGTTGCCAGCGCGGCCGTCGCCAGACGAAGTGGAGCGCCTTGTCGGACTCTACTTGGCACGGTTTGCCTTGGACTTCGAGTATGAAGAGTGGGCGGGCTCGTATCGCGACAATCTCCACGCGGCGTATCTAGAAATCGTCGAGCGAGCGGTCGTTGACGACTTTGCAACAGGACACCACGACCGTGGGATCAGCGTCGCGCGTCGTGCCCTCGAAGTCGACCCGACAGCTGAGCAGATCGAGGTTTCGCTACTTCGGTTGTACAAGGCTACTGGCGCCCACGCGGCAGCTGCGGAGCAGTACGCGCACTACGCGTCGGCCATGAGGGACGACCTTGGACTCGAGGTGCCCCCCTTGGACGCGATATAGGGATAGGTAAGGTGCCGTATTGACCGTGCTACTCCAGCGTCCCTAAAGTCACCCCACTGACTAGTACCCCAGTACTAGGAAGTAACGTCAAGACGCTCGGACGCGCCGATGTCTCACCTGAAATGGGCACTTAGGGTGAGGCGGAGCGAGTAGTGCAACCGACCGACCATGAGTCAGGTCGGTTTTCGTGCTCCCCCAGGAGTGCGAGGGCCGCAAGGAGGTACGAGCGTGGCACCGGAAACGTCTCTCAAGGGCTGGTAGATCACCATGAAGGCCCGAATCACGCGAATCATTGTGACGCTGTCGAGCGTTGCAATGATCGCACTAGCTGGGGGAGCGTCTCTGAGGGGCTTCTAGTACGGATTGCCCATTACTATGCAGTGAGTCTCCAACTAGATTCACGCTGATGGGGCGGTTCGCACGGGGCAACAATGCCTAAAGCTCTGAAGATCTACGTGATTGGAGTCGTGGCTGCAGGTGCATTAGCACTGGTGGCTGCGACTCTTCTCTTTCCTTCCACGGGGCAAATTGCCCTCCCGCTGGCAGGTCTCTCAAGCGACTTAGCTGTCGCGTTTGGCGTGGGCTTCTGGATTCTCTTGACCCTGGTGGCGTCGGCACTCCCGGTCCGAATGCCACTTGGCTCCCAGCAGGCGGTCGCCAGCGCGCCGATCCTCGCGGCCACATTTCTCGGGGGGCCGGCCGTCGGGGCATGGGTCGCCGCCATAGGTGTAACCGAATCGCGGGAGCTGCGGGGTCGCATTCCCTGGTACGGCACGCTGGCAAATCACGCATCACTCGTGATTCCAGCGGTCGCGGCAGGAGTTGTCCACGTTGTCCTGACAGGCGACTCGGACGACCGTCTACGCGACTTTGCCGCAGCAATGGTTGCATCCGCCGCGTTCTACGCCCTTAACATCGGGTTGGCTGCTCTTCTACTTGCCCTGCGGACTGGCCACACGCTGAGAACGATCGTGTTCGGCGACCTACGTGGCACAGCCGTCAACAATCTAGCCTTGGCGCCGCTGGGTTGGCTTACCTCAGTGATCTATTCCGTTTCCTGGTGGAGCACTCTGCTCTTCGCTCTCCCGTTGTACACCACTCGAATGGCTTCGAGCCGCTTCGTCGAGATGCGGGATATGTTCACGCAGACGATCGGGGCGCTGGCGGAGGCGGTGGACAAGCGGGATCCGTTCACGGCGTTGCACAGCCAGCGAGTCAAGAACATCGCGGTCGATATCGGGCGGGTGATGCGGGTCAATGACGCGGAGCTCGAGGCGCTGGAGTGGGGCGGCCTGCTGCACGACGTCGGTAAGATCGGTGTCCCGGACAACGTCCTCCTGAAGCAAGAGCGTCTCAACCGGGAGGAGCGGATGATCATGAACGCGCACCCGGTCCTGGGCGCGCAGATCATCGCCCCCGTCACCAAACTTGCCCCGGAGCTGCCGATCATCCGGCACCACCACGAGTGGTACAACGGCTCGGGCTACCCGGACCGGCTCATCGGTGACGAGATCCCGAAGCTCGCCCGGATCCTCCACGTGGCGGACGCGTTCGAGGCCATGACAGCCGCCCGCCCGTACCGCATGACGCCGCTCACGCACGAGCAAGCGCTCGGCGAGCTGCGCAAGTTCGCGGGCATCCAGTTCGACCCGGTCGTGGTCGACGCTTTCGTCAAGACCCATCACGTCGAAGGCGTCGCCGACCCCGGTCGGACGATCCAGCCCCGACCGATCCCGCTCATCGGCCAGGTGGCGAGCCGCATGACCTCGACCGACCCGGCGGTCGCCGGCCGGCCGGCACCGATCGCCGCGCCCTCGACCACCGAACGCGCCTGACGCTTCGGCCCCGGGGCGGCGGTCGGCCCCAACCGTGCGTGGGAATCACGGATTTGAGGCCATGGGCCGGTCCAGGACGCTCATCGCGAGGCAACCGTGCGTGGGAGTCACGGATCCGGTAACAGGATCGCCTCCACGAGGGTCTTGGGCCGATTTCCGTGCGTGGGAGTCACGGGTAGGCCACCGGGGCCCGGCAAGGCCGGCGGGTAGGGGCCGCGAGACCCCATCATGACGCCGTGATCGCCGAGACCGCCCGCACACCCACCCCCACATGCTGATCGGCGGCATCGTCCTCGGTCTGCTCCTCGGCCTCCGCAATGGCGGCCGGCTCAGCAACCTGGGCAGCATCCAGTTGCGGGCCACCTGGATCCTGTTCGCGGCGGTCATCGTCCGGTTCGGGACCGAAGCGCTGCTCAACCAGGGCGTCGAGATCATCGACGCCCTGCGTGTCCCGCTCCTGACCAGCGGGTTTGCCCTCCTCCTCGGTGGCCTGTATGTCAATCGCGGCTACCCGGGTCTGGGCCTCGCGTTCATCGGCATCCTGCTGAACGCGATCGTCATCACGATCAACGGCGGCCACATGCCGATCTGGGAGGCGGCCCTCTCGGCCGCCGGACTCACCCAGCTGGACGTGACCTCCGCCCTGCACATCGTCGTCCCAGGCACGGCGACCGACTTCCTGCTCCGCGGCCTGATCCTGGGCGACGTCATCCCGATCCCGCTGCCGTTCGTCCAGAACGTGGCCTCGCTCGGCGACGTGTTCCTCACCCTGGGCCTGGGCTTCTTCCTGTTCGCCGGCGTCATCCGCGTGCCGAGCCACCTGGAGGCGAGCGAGGAAGAGGCCATCCGGCGCCGCCTGTTCGGTCTGGCCGGTGCGACCCGCCTCCCCCGCCGGGACGGGACCACGATCAACCCCGAGACGGGCCTCGCTCCGGCCATCCAGGACACGGCCTCCCTGGACCGACCGGTCTTCCTGGGTTCGCAATCGGGCGGCACGGGACTCAGCTCCCCGGCGTTGGCGCCGCTACCCGTCGGACCGTACCCGGACGACCTGGACGATGCGGCCGCGAGCGCCGCCTTCGATGCCTCCGGCGTCTCGATCCCGGGTGCCACGTCCTCCGCGCCCACGATCACCCTGCCCCGTCCCTCCCCGGAGATGCTGGCCCGGGTCCGCCGACACCCGTATGTTCGGCTCGCCCTCAACGGCTCGTTCTCCGCTCTGTGGGCAGGCCAGCTCGTCTCGCTGTTCGGTGATCGGCTGCATCTCATCGCGCTGGCCTTCGCGGTCCAGATCACCACCGGCTCGGCGCTCGCGACCGCCTTCGTGTTCGTCGCCGGGTTCATCCCGAACCTGGTGTTCAGTCCGATCGCGGGCACCTTCGTCGATCGCTGGGATCACAAGGAAGTGATGATCGTCAGCGACCTCCTCCGCGCCGCGACGGTCCTGATCATCCCGGTGGCCATCGTGACGAGCGTCTGGTTCGTCTTCCCGCTGGTCTTCCTGCTGACGACGATCTCGATCTTCTTCCGGCCGGCGCGCATCGCGATCCTGCCGCGGATCGTGGCCAAGGACGAACTCGTCACGGCCAACAGCGCGCTGTGGGTCGGCGAGACCATCGCGGACGTCGTCGGCCTGCCGCTCGCCGCGCTGTTCGTCACGGCGCTCGGTTTGGCCCTCCCCGTCGCGTTCTGGCTGGACGCCGCCACGTACATCGCCTCCGCCGCGCTCATCAGCACGATGCTCATCCGAGATCCGGTCGCCTCCGATGCGACCGAAGCCGCGGAAACCGCCGAGGCCCAGGCCGCCACCGCCGACGATGCCTCTCAGCCGACCGGCTTCTTCGGCGAGATGCAGGCGGGCTATCGATTCCTGCGCTCCGAGCGGACCCTTTTCGCGAACACGATCCAGGCTGCCGTCGCGCAGCTCAACGTCGGCGTGCTGACCGCCCTGACCGTCGCGTACACCGTGGCGGTCTTCGAGCCGCAGGGCATCGCGCCGACCGTGGCGTACGGCTTCATCGAATCCGGGATCGGCGTCGGCAACCTGATCGGCGGCTTCGTCATCGGGCTCATCGGCTCCCGCCTGGCCAAGGGTCGACTGATCAGCGCCGGCTACGCGGTCTGGGGCCTGTGCACGGTCTTCCTCGCGCTGTCGGGCAACCTTGGCATCGTCATCGGGCTAGCGATCGGCTCCGGGGTGGCCAACATGGTCTTCATCATCCCGAGCCAGGCGCTGTTCCAGGAACGGACGCCGGGCGCGTTGATGGGCCGCGTCGTCGGGTTCCGGTTCGCGCTGGTCTTCGGCTCGATGGCACTGGCGATGGCCCTGGGCGGCATCCTCTCGGTGTTCATCCCGGTCACGCTCGTGATCGCCCTGTTCGGGCTGGTGAGCATGGGCGCCGGGATCGCCGGGTTCCTCGTGCCCGCCATCCGCGACGCCACGTGAGCGCGATTGCGCGGCCCGGCCGTTCGACTTGGGTACACTGGCGCCCGCGCGGCGGCGTTCGACCGGATGACCTGTGCCGCACCCCAGGAGCGATGACGAGCGGATGACCGACCGACCCGAGGGCACGCCCGACCCGGAGACGACCGACCCCGACGCGCCCGCGGCGCCCGAGCCGGAGGCCGCCGCCGCGCCGGTGCCCGATCCCGAGCCTGCGTCTGCGTCTGCGCCAGAGCCTGCGACTGCGCCGGAGCCCGAGCCTGCGACTGCGCCGGAGCCCGAGCCCGAGCCGGCCGCCGATGACGACGCGGACGACGAGGACGCCGACGACCAGGAACTCAACACCGACGAGGCTCCCGACGACGAGCTCGACGACGCGCCGGACGCCCCTGTCGCGCCGGCCGAGTCCGAGCCCGCGGCCGCGAGCGCGGCCCCGTCGAGCGCTCGACGCCGCGGTGAGACCAAGCCGACCAACCGCGCCCCGACCGCATCCGAGCTCGCGGTCCACGTCAACGAGCCGTGGTCGAAGATCTTCGTGATCGTGACGGTGGCCGTCTTCGTGGCGATCCTGCTGAACGGCTTCCTGCTCGGCAAGGGCGGCCTCATCACGGGAACCCCCACCCCGCGGCCCTCGGCGAGTGCGAGCGTGGCACCGTCCACGAGCACCTCGCCCTCTGCGAGTGCCTCAGCTTCCGCCTCCGCGGGTGCGAGCCCGTCGGCGGCACCCAGCGCGAGCCCAAGCGCGGCCCCGAGCGCATCCGCCGCTCCGTCCGGGTCTCCTGCCCCGTAGCTGATTCCCACGCACGGTTTCGAGCCGGGCGGCCCTGGCCCGGCCTCCTCGAGCGGCAGGCGTGATTCCCACGCACGGACCATCGCCGAGGAACGCCCGATCTGGTCCGTTGACCGCGAAACCGTGACCCCCACGCACGGCCTCAGCGGGCCAGCTGGAGTGCGGTATCGCCCATGGGACGTCCGATACCGTTGACACTTCCAGTCGTAACGTCCACGATATCGGACATGAGCAAGATCACGCGGGCGTCGTTTCCGCGGGTCCAGCGTCGCGCGGAGGACCTCGGCGAACGGCTCCGGCTGGCCCGCTCCCGGCGGGGGATCACGGCCACGGACATGGCCGCCCGGGTAGGCGCGTCACGTGACACGCTGCATCGGCTGGAGAAGGGCGACCTGACGATCGGCTTGTCGGTGCTGGCCAGGTACCTCGGCGTCCTCGGCCTCGAGGGAGACCTCGACATGATCGCGCGGGATGACGAACTCGGTCGGCGCCTCCAGGACATCGCCCTCTCTCAGCCCGCGAGGGGGCCGCGAAGACGACCGCCCACGAGGCCTCCGACGTGAAATCGGGACCCGCACCCGACGAGGTCGAGGTCCTGCTCCAACGACCCGGTGAGTCCGATCCATCGATCGTGGGCTCCTTGCGGCGGGTCGGAGCAGGGAGCCGGACCGCGATCTCGTTCGCGTTCGACCAGACATGGCTCGACGACCGCCGGTCCTTCGCGATCGACCCATCACTCGGGCTCTATCCGGGCGATCAGTTCGCGCCGGATGGCGGGCTGTTCGGCATCCTCTCCGATGCCGCACCTGATCGATGGGGCCGCTCGCTCATGGAGCGGCGAGAAGCCGCCGAGGCGACGGACGAGGGTCGAAAGGTGCGCCGGCTGGACGAATGGGACTTCCTGCTCGGTGTCGCCGACCCGGTCCGCATGGGCGGACTGCGCCTTCGAAACCCTCGAACGGTCGCCTACCTCGCCGACCGACCGCTGCCGATCCCTCCGTTCACCCGGCTGCGCGAGCTGGAGGCCGCGGCACGAGCCCTCGAGTCACCGCGCCAGGATCCGGTGTCGGAGGCGCGCTGGCTCAAGATCCTGTTGGCGCCCGGCAGTTCGCTCGGCGGAGCCCGGCCCAAGGCGACATTCCTCGACGAGTCCGGCGCGCCGTGGATCGCCAAGTTTCCCTCGCGCTCCGACACCGTCGATGTCGGGGCATGGGAGTACGTGCTGCATGGACTCGCGGCAACGTCGGGCATCAAGGTCCCCGAGGCTCGCCTCCTCGACCTGGGGGCAAGCCACCGGACGTTCGCAGCGCGCCGCTTCGATCGCGTGGGGGACCAGCGCCATCACTACGCCTCGGCGATGACCCTCACCGGCCATGTCGATGGAGAGCCGGCGAGCTACCTCGATGTCGCCGAAGCCATCGGTGACCATGCCGACGCGTCGGCGATCCCCGCCGAGCTGGCCCAGACCTACCGTCGACTGGTGTTCAACGTCCTGGCCGGCGTCCGGGACGATCACCTGCGCAACCACGGCTTCCTGTGGGGCGCGGGCGGATGGCGCCTGTCGCCGGCGTTCGATCTGACCCCGACGCCCGGTCGCGATCGGCATGCCCTGTCCCTGGACGGCGACAGCGACGCACCCGATCTCGCCATGGTCATCGCGCTCGCGCCCTACTTCCGACTGTCGAAGCCCGACGCGAACACCCTGGTCAACGAGGTGCGACGGGCCGTGGCTGAGTGGCGGGGCGCGGCTCGGTCGGTCGGCCTGGGGACATACGACGTGCAACAGATGGAACCGGCGTTCTCGGAGGGATAGGCTGCTCGGGTGGCGACTTCCGACGACAAAGCGCGACACGCCCGTGAGCGCATGGTCCGCGAGCAGCTGCGGGCGCGCGGGATCCGCGACGAGCGCGTCCTGGAGGCGATGGCCCACGTCCCACGGGAGCACTTCGTTGCACCCGGAGACGAGCCTGCCGCCTATGCCGACGAGGCCCTTCCCATCCAGGCGGGGCAGACCATCAGCCAGCCGTACATCGTCGCCCTGATGACCGAGTTGCTCGCGGTCCAGCCCGGTGAGCGGATCCTGGAGATCGGCACGGGCTCGGGATACCAGGCGGCGATCCTCGCGACGCTGGGCGCCAGGATCACCAGCCTGGAACGTCACGAGGATCTGGCCGAGCAAGCGCGCCTGCGCCTTGACGGCATGGGCCTCGGCCAACGCGTCGAGGTCCGTGCCACGGACGGCAGCCTGGGCCGTCCGGCCGGTGCCCCGTACGACGGGATCATCGTGACCGCGGCCGCGCCGGCCATCCCAGCCGGCCTGCTGGACCAGCTCGCGGATGGTGGTCGCCTGGTCATCCCGGTCGGCCCGCGCGGTCGCCAGATCCTGACCCGCGTGGTCCGCCACGGCAACGACTGGGTGGAGACGCCGCACGGGGCGTGTGTCTTCGTGCCGCTCATCGGTCCGGGCGGGTTCCCGGAGTGACCAAGGCCGTGCATATACTCGGCCAGTGAGGCCACCCGACGCCGCAAACGGGCGGGACGATGGATCCCTGCGCGATCGCCTTTCCCGGGTGGATCTGCGGCCCTTGCGCTACCCGCTGGCGGTCGGTGGCTACCTCAACGCTGCTGCATGGCTGATCGTCCTGTTCGGCATCTACGGGTCAGCGTTCCCGGGAATCGATATCGCGGTCGTCTTCCATCCGGTCGGTGAGGCATTCCTCCGGGACCAGCGACCGTACACCGGTCTGTTCTTCTACGGTCCGCCATGGGCACCGATCCTTGGTCTCTTCGCTCTCCTGCCCGCCGCTGCGCTCCACCTGGCCATCATCGTCCTGGACGTGGTCGCCCTGTGGCTGATCGCCGGACGATCCTGGGTCCGCGTCGGGTGGTTCCTGTGGTTTCCCCTGGTCGCCAGCGAGATGGCGGCCGGCCAGTTGAACATCCTGTGCGCAGCCGCCATCGTCGAGGCTCAGCGCGGACGGGTGTGGCCGCTGGCCGTGATGGCCTGGGCCAAGATCTGGCCCGCGCTGGCGTTACCACCCCGGTCATGGCGCCCCTTCGCCTTGTCCGTCGCCGCCTTCGCCGTGATCGCCCTCCCGTGGCCGTACTTGTTTCCCGACTGGATCGCCGCCCTGATCGGCAACGTCGCGGATCCCATCGCCCCGCTCGTACCGATACCGTTCCTGGTCCGCCTACCGGTCGCCGCGGGGCTCATCGTGCTACAGCGACCGTGGAGCCGCGCCCTGGGCGCGATGATCGCGAGTCCGAACCTGTACTGGGGCCAACTCGTGGTCGTCATCGCGCCGATCGCCGTGTGGGCGGAGTCCAGAGGCTGGCAGCTCCCTCGCGGATCATCGGAGTGACCATCGCGCTCGGTATACTCGCCCGACCATGACCCACGTCTTCGTCGCCCCGCATCCGGACGATGTCGCCCTCTCGTGCGGGGGCCTGATCGCCAGCCTGCGCGAGCTCGGCCAGAACGTGGCCATCGTGACCGTCTTCTCCGGCAACACCGAGTCGGACGACCTGACCACCTACCAGCGCGAGGCCCTGGGCTTCGGTGGCAAGACCCTCTGGCCAGCGTCGGAGGCCTTCAACCGCTCGTCGATCCTGGCCGACTACCCGACCGCCGCAGCCGCCGACCCGTGGGCCGCCAGCGCCGCCGCCCTGGACGCGACCCAGACCGATGCCGATGCGGCTGCCAAGCGCTTCTGGCAGCGCTCCTCGTGGTATCGCCGGGCGAGCATCCGGAACGTGTCACTCGCCGGCCAGCCCGTCATCGACGACCTATCGACCCAGGGCGCCGTGATGACCGAGGAGATCATGGACGCGGCTGCCGCGGGCGACCTGATGGCTCGCCGCCGGATGGAGGACGAGCGCTTCGCCTACTTCGCCGAGGCGAGCATCGTGTTCCTGGACCTGCCTGACGCCGTGTTCCGCGGCTACGAGGGCGACGACCAGCTCCTGTCCGCGCCGCGCGCCGACGACACGGCCCCGTTCCAGCTGTTGCGCAACGAGATCGCTCGCCTGGAGCCGCAGAAGGTCTACCTGCCGCTGGGCGTCGGTGGCCATGTCGACCACCAGCTCTGCCGACAGGTCGGGGTCGGGCTCCTTGCGGAGAGTCGCAAGTGGGTCATGCCCGGTCCCGAGTACACCGGCACGGTCGTCTTCTACGAGGACTTCCCGTACGCCTACTGGAACGCCTTCGATGGCCTCGACGACCTGGGGCCGGATGTGTTCGCGGGCCTGCCGGCGGACATCAGCCTGCTTCCGACTTACGCCGACATCTCCGACCAGATGGAACGCAAGATCACCGGCATCCAGCTGTACGAGAGCCAGATGGCGCGCCTGTTCGACGACACGAAGGCGATGGCCAACGCCGTCCGCTCCCACGGCAAGACGATGGGCGAATACGGCGGGGTCGATGGCGCCGCCGAGCGCTACTGGGTGACCGGACGCGTCTGAGCCGATGACGGCGGGCGGCTGGCGGCGTGCCGACTGGCTGGTCCTCGCCGCGGCGTTCGCCGCCGGGATCGCCATCCGCGTCGCCCTCCTGCCATCCCAGGGGCTGCGTGGCGACATCGACCAGTTCGTGGGCTGGGTGCACCACATCGCCACGAACAGCCTGGGAACGCTGTACGACGGCACGGATGCTGGGCCGGTCAGCTTTGGGCCGGTGATGGCCTACGTGTGGGGCGCCCTGGCGGCCATCCAGCCGGCGTTCGCGGCCGTCACGGACGCGGCGGACCCAGGGATCCGGGCACTCATGAAGGTCCCCGCGTCTCTCGCGGACCTGGGCATGGCCGGGCTCGTCGCGTTCGCGCTACGCGATCGGCCGCGGTGGGCCGTTGCCGCCGCCGCCGCGGTCCTGCTCGTGCCCGCGACCTGGTACGTGAGCGCGTGGTGGGGCCAGTACGAGTCGATCTTCGTGCTCTCGGGCTTGGGGGCAGCCATCGCCGCGGCCCGGGGACGGAACGGGTTGGCGGCCGTGCTCATCGCCGTGTCGCTGTCCACGAAGCCGCAGGCGATCCCGTTCGTGCTGCCGTTCGCGGCCTGGTTCTGGGCGAGCGGGTATGCGGCCGGCGGGTTGCGCGGCGGCATCCTTGAAGTGGCCAGGACGGGAGCGGTCGGCATGGTGGCGCTTGTCGTCCTCTGGCTGCCGTTCATCCCGGCGGGCGGCCCGCTGCGCTACGTGGAGAACCTCGCCTATTACCAGAACGAAGTGTTCAACGCCCTGTCGCTTCGCGCGTGGAACCCGTGGTCGCTGCTCCAGGAGGCGGCGGTCGGCGGCGAGTTCGTCGTCGATGACGTGCGTATCGCCGGACCGGTAACGTTCCGGGTCATCGGCTACGCCGTCACCGGGGTCCTGTCGATGGCGATCATGATCGCCATCGTCCGCGATCCGAAGCCCCGCACGCTGATCCTGGGCATCAGCGCGTCGGTCCTTGTGTTCTTCATGGCCATGACCCAGATGCACGAACGCTACGCGTACGCCGCGCTCATCCTGCCGATCCTGCTTCTGGTCGAGGCGCGGGTACGCTGGTGGTGGCTCGCTGCAAGCGTCATCGTGACGATCAACCTCCTGTCCGCCGTCGCGCCAAGCCAGGAGATCCAGGACCTGCTGCCGCCGACCGGAACGCTGACGGTCGTGGGCTCGATCGCCATGACGGCGCTGGTCGTAATCTTCCTCGTGGGGCTTTGGCGCGGGGGACCCGGCGCGAGGCGCGCCGACTCCGACCGATCAGAGGGCCGGGTCCGCGGCCTGTAGCGCCGGCCATCCATCTCTGAACTCCACGAACGACAGCAATCCGACGACAAGAGCGATGGCCACCAGTGCGAGGCCGAAGCGTCGCACCGGATAGCGCTCGCAGGCCGAGCGCCACGCTGCCAGGGCGATCACCAGGACGAACGGCAGGGCGACGGTGAAGTAGCGCGATACGAGGGCCTGCTCCGGGCCTAGCTGCGCGCGTACCAGACCTGTAGCCGCGAACATGGCGACCAGGCCCAGGATGGACGCGATGACCAAACGATCCATCGCCCGCCGGCGGATGACCATGGCGATCACGGTGATCACGATGGCGCCGATGACCGGACCTCCCTGGCCGAATGCGCCGGTGATCCCATAGAGCACGTAGGCCGGCACCGACATCGGCGCACTCGGGCCATGCTGGCCCATCGCGTCGAGCCCGTAGGTCACGAACCACAGGGCGTAGACAGCTGCGGGGAGCGCGAGCCACAGGAGGGCCCGACGGCCAAACAACCGGACGCCGGTCGCGACCAGGTAGAAGAGCCCAACGCCCTGCGTCGCGACCGCCACGGTGAGCAGGATGGCGGACAAGGCTGGGCGACGCACGCTCAACCAAAGGGCGAGGCAGCCGAGGGCAGTCGCCAGGACGAACCCGATCTGAAATGCCGTCACGAGGTTGTGCGCTCCCCAGTTCGGCACCAGGAACAAGATCGTCCCAGCGGTCGCCTGCCACGCCGTCCCGTCCTCGCGGAGCAGTTTGTACACGGTCGCGCTGGCGAACAGGTGCGTCGCCCACAGAGCGGCCAGGAATGGCGTGTACGAGAGTATCCCGAAGGCCTCCACAAGCCCACGATGGATGAAGATGAGAACGGCCGAGAAGTGCTCGTTGTGCGGTCGCAGGAGACTCGGGACGTCGAGCGCCCGGTGGCGAATCACCTCCCACTCGTCGTAGTAGAACCACAGCCCGGGGCTCGTGAGAACAAGGATGATCAGTGTCGCCAGGGCAGCTAGAGCGATCAGCCAGAGTCGGGTTCGTCGCCCTTCATCGGAGCCGGGTAGCGGATCGTGTGCGTCGATCTGCGGGGTCCGATCCCTAGCCACTCGGGCGCTCGCCCACGTACAGCGTCTGTCGTCCGAGGAACCACCACGCTGGCGGGCAACGCAGGTACGCCCTGACCAGAGCCGGATGGCTGGGCAGCCGACCCTTGGTCGAGTACGGCAGGAACCGGGTGATCAGGTCGACCGTTCGCAGGCCAGCGAGCTCGGCCGCCTCGAGGAGGCTGCGCTCCGTCAGCGGGACCTTGTGATCGATGAAGTCCCAGTAGCGTGGTCCGACGAGGCGGATGTTCGGCTGGAGCACGATGATCCGGCCGCGAGGCCGGAGCAGCATGGACGCGACCCGGAGCTGCTCGATGACCGCATCGCCGGAATCGAGATGCTCGAGATAGTTGCTCATGAAGATGGTGCCGAAGCCTCCCGCAGGACAATGGTCCAGGAGCTCGAGGCCAGAGGACTGGATGAATCGGACATCGGGCGGTAGCGAGGTGGAAACGTCTCGGATGTCCGTCGCCCACCGCTCGACCGCTGTCACGTGGCGAACGAAGTGGCCCTGATCGCAGGCGATGTCCAGCAGCGGCGCTGCCGGGTCGACGTAGCGCTGCAGGAACCGGACGATCTCCCGCCAGACGGCGTCCTTGGCGCTGACCTCGCGCTCATCGAACCGCGCGTCGTAGATGCGCTGGAGTCCGTGGCCGGCGTCGTCGCGTGGGCTCATCGAGATGCCTTGTCGCGGCGACGGAGCCAGCGACCGACGAACGCCTGTCGATACCAGTGCAGGTAGTGCGGGAGCCACTTGCGCAGCTTGAAGTTGCTCTCGCCAGCCGTCCTATCGCGCCAGGTCGTGGGCACTTCGCCGATGCGCCGGCCGGCCAGTGACGCCTTCACCGTGAGCTCCAGGGCGAGCTCGAAGCCGGCTGTGCTCTCGATCGTCACGGTATCGAGGAAACGCCGCGAATAGAGCTTGAAGTTGTTGGTCGGGTCGTGGGTCGGGACGCCGGCGAACCAATGGAGGGTGAGGCCCGCCGTGCGGCTCATCAGGCGCTTGATCGGCGGGCCACCCAGCTGGTGGCCACCCTTCATGTAGCGCGACGCCGCGACGACGTCGGCGCCGCCGCGCGCGAGCGCCACCATCGAATCGACGACATGCGGCTCATCCGAGCCATCCGACATGGAGATCAGGACGTAGGTGCCGCTCGATGCGGCGATGCCGGCCTTCATCGCGTTGAGGACGCCACGACCCAGGTCGTTGCGGAGGCCGCGGACCGCCGGCAGCTCGGCGGCCAGCCGCTCGATGACCGGCACGGTCGGGTCCTCGTCAAAGTCGTAGACGACGAGGATCTCATACGTTGCGCTGACCGCCGCGGTGAGCGCCCGGATCACGGGCTCGACGGCGTCGCCTTCCTTGAATACCGGCATGACGACTGCCAGCTCCGGGTGAGCCACGGCTCTCATGCGTTGACAAACCACCGGGCAGACTTCATGGGCACGGGCCGAGTCTCCTCACCTCGAAGCGGCTATCGATGGTTCGCAACACCAAACCCCCCCACGAGATCGTGGGTCCCGTGCCCGCATCAAACGAACGACACAATTGGTACTCCCGCGCCAAGGCAGGATCCGCCTCACCTAGCTGCTCGTATTCGCTGGGCCGCACCACAATCCAGGGCGCTGCGAGTCGAGCCATCATCGACGCAGCTGACCGTCGACCCGAAGGAGTCGCGCGGACGGCGGCTAGCGCAACTCGCGACGTAAGACCCGGGTAGTCGTAGACGATTGCTCTCGAATAGAAGCCAAAGTATCCGGCCGCCTCCATTGCCACAGGATCTCCCGCTGGGACCTCATCCCGCAGATACTCGCCGACTTGCATCCGTACTGCGTCCTCGATGTCGCGTTGGACAGCGGCTTCTAGGCCGACGGTGGAGACCAACGGAACAGCGAAGGCGAACGACAGGGCCAATGCCCATGCGCGACGAGACTCGACAGCGGTCGCAACTCTATCCACCCCAGCGGCAATGACGATGACGCTGAGTGCTGCGACTGGTGGCACGTACCAGTCAAAGTATTCGACCGGTAATGCGAAAACCCGATACGCCGTGTACACGGCCACGAACAGCGGCAGAAACGGCACCCGTCGGGCGATCGCTATGGACCCGAGAACTAGCAACGACCAGCACAGAGCCGAGATGGCAGCCGCGACCCAGACGGGCATCGGCGCGCTTTGAATGAGAGTGTTCTCAAGGAACGGCGCAAAGGTGCGCCCAAGCGTTGGGACGTGCGAAGCGAACTGCGACAGGAACCATTGGGCCGGATCAGTCCCGATGTCGTTCGTGTAGCTGATTGACTTCGCAATCAGTGTCTGCGGTATAGGCGACCCGTAGTATGCCGTCGCGAAAGTGAGCCAAGGTGCCACGGTGATGAAAGCGGAGAGGAAGGCGCGCGCTGCGTCCTGACGGGACCGCAGGAGAACGAACGCTAACGCTATCGCCGACCAAATCGCGAAGTCAGGGCGCACAAGGACTGATAGCCCGAGGGTGACACCACATGCAATAGGTCGCCGATCGAGCATCAGCATGAGGCTCAAGAGGAGGACCGCCACCGCGACCTGCGTCTCCATCCCTGCCATTCCATAGAAGACCTGGAGCGGGTCGAGTGCAAGATAGATTAGGATGAATCGACGGGGCCACACTGAGATGGCAAGTTGGCGCCCGATCCGCTCGGCAGCGGCGAGAGCGACGACAACACTTAGAAGCGTGGCGGTCCTGAGGGCTGTGAGGCCACTCCCCGGATCTACGGCCTCGCCAACCAGCGGGACCAGCACCGAAATGGCTGAGGTGAAGCCATGGATGACCCCTTCGCCCGGATGGTGAGTGAGCCCTAGCCCTTCGACGGCGTTCCGCGCATGGGCGATCGTGATCAAGGCGTCTTCCCAGACCCGACTGGTGACTATCCAGAACGCAATGCGTGCGACGAGAGCGAGGGGGATTGCCCAAACAAGGTCATCGGCTAGCAGCGATGCGATCCGTGCCGTGGGGGTTCGTTGGGGAAGGGCCTCGACATCCAGCGTCAAAGCCGGCCAGCCTCGACCTCGTCGCGGATCCAGGGGATGACCTCGTCGAGCATCGCCGAAAGCGACGTGGTCGCCTCGAAACCCAGCAGGTCGCGCGCCTTGCGCACATCCGGGACGCGCAACTGGACGTCGTGTTCGAAGGGCGGATCCGAGACGTAGCGGAACTCGCGATCGGGGCCGTGGACCTTGTGCCAGATCGCCTGCGCCAGCTCCAACACCGTCGTGGATGCGGCCGTCGAGAGGTTCACGTCGTTGTTGATCGCGGCGTCCGACTCCATCGCCAGGCGGATCCCGTGCGCGAGGTCGCCGCCGTACGTGTAGTGGCGGACCTGCGAGCCGTCGCCGAGGATGTGCAGCGGGTCCTGGCCCTTCATGACCTTGAGTGCGAGGTCCGGCACGACGTGGCTCAGGGCGAGCTTCACATTGCCCGACATGATGTCCGTATCGCGCAGCGCGCGGCGCTCGCCGATACCCACGCAGTTGAACGGCCGCACGATCGTGTACGGCAGCTGGTACTGCTCCCAGGCACCCTTGGCGAAGTACTCCGAGGCGAGCTTCTGGAAGCCGTAGGTGCTGATCGGCGGCGGCGAGGTCAGCTGCGCGCCTTCCGGCGTCGGGAAGACCGTCGACGACTCGTACACCATCGAGGAGCTGACCACGATGATCCGCGCCAAGTGACCGTCGCGATGGGCGGCGATCGCCGCATCGAACGTCGAGGCCAGGATCCGCTCGTTCTCGGCCAGCAGATCGTAGGCGAACTCGTGGAAGTAGCTGATCCCGCCGATCATCGCGGCCGACGCGACGACCTGGTCGACGTCCGACGCCAGCTCGCGCATGAGCGCCGTGTCCTTGGCATCACCCTCCACGAATCGATAGCGGGGGTGGTCGTCGTACGACTTGGTCAGGCGGCCGTACTTGCTGAAGTCGTCGAGGCCCACGACCTCGTGGCCGGCTTCCAGCAATTCCGGGACGAGATAGCCATTGATGAACCCGGCAGCGCCGGTGACGAGGATTCGCATCAGAGTCGGATCCCCTGGCCCATGGCGCCCCACACATCGACGACGTCCTTGCCGCCGACCTCCAGGTGCTTGTACTGCTTGTGCGGGGCGCCCAGAACCAGGACGTCGCTCTCCTCGAGGACGCAGTCCAGGGTCGTGAGTCGGTCATCGACGACGTACGGATCCGTGGCTACGACCCGCGCACCGGCCCACGACAGGAGCTTTCGCAGCTTGTAGCTCAGCGAGGCGCGGGTATCGTCCGATTCGGCCTTGAAGGCCATCCCCAGGATCCCCACGGTCTTGCCCTGCAGGCCGCCATAGCGACGCTCCAAGGCGGACACGATGTAGGCGGGCAAGCCCTCATTGACCTGCATCGCCGCCTGGCCCATCGGGAAGTGGTCGGCCGTGAACGCGGCCAACTGCATCGCGTCCTTGAACAGGCAGGGCCCCGCGGCGAAGCCCGGACCTGGCAGGTCCCGGGCCCTGGGGTAGTCCTCGCGGATCGCGCGCAGGACGTTCGTGTAGTCCACGCCTGCCTGGTCGGCGATCATGAAGAACTGGTTGGCGACCGCAAACTTCATGTAGCGCCACGTATTGGTGAAGAGCTTGGCGAGCTCCGCTTCCTTGGTGCTCGTCCGGATGGTGCTCGAGGCGATGCGCGAGAACAGGGCCGTGGCGCGCTCGGCGGCGCGGTCGTCATCCGCCCCGATGATCTGGGGCAGCGTGTGCAGCTCCTCGAGCGCGTGGCCCTCGGCGATCCGTTCCGGGCAGAAGGCGACGTCCACGGCGCAGCCGGCGTCCGCGAGGTGCTGGGTCACATACGCCGTCGTGCCCGGGTAGACCGTGCTGCGCAGCACGACCAGGGCGCCCTCACGGAGGTGCGGGGCGATCTGGCTGACGGCCTTCTCGAAGACGGTCATCGACGGCCCCAGGAACTCGTCGACCGGCGTGCCGATGACGACGACCAGCGTGTTCGCGCGCTTGATGATGGCGCCGTCGGCACCAAACTCGAGCCGGCCCGTGGCGAGGACCTCCCGGAGCAGGTCGTCAGCGCCGTTTTCCAGGAACGGCATATCGCCGGCGGCGATGCGGTCCAGCGTCGCTTGGTTCGTGTCATAGATGCCGACACGCATCCCCGCCTTGGCGAAGACGAGGCTCAGCGGCAAGCCGACATGGCCGCCCCCGCCAAGGACGACGACGTCGAGGTCAGGTGCGTTGGTCATCGGACGAGTCTAGACCGCCGGTGCCGCCTGTCACCGCGCCGATGGTCCTAGGCGAAGCGCCGGACCCTGGCCGCGACGCACTGGCACGTCCATTGGCGCGCCAGGTCGCGAGCGCCAGCGCGATGAGGGCAAGCAACCCGGAGCCAGGCACTGGCACGGCGACGATGGCGGCAGCCAGGCCACTCCTGGCACCCATGGCGAGCGTGCCGTAGTAGTACTGCTGGGAGGGCCACAGCGCGGGCACGGCCAACCATGCGGCGCGTTCCCGCCCCACGATCCGCATGGCGACGAGCGCAAACGGTGCGGCGGCGACCAGGACGACGGTTGGTAGGGCGATGGTCGTCTGCTCGACCAGCCGCGCATTGATGGAGCCGAAGCCTTCGATGTAGGACGACCAAGGAAGGACGGGCGCAGTCACGCCCAGGAGCACCGCCAGCCCGGCCAAAGCCCGCCAGCGCCCAAGGATGACCATGGGTACGACGCCGTAGATCTTCAGCAGGCCGGCAATCGCGCCAAGGGGCATCAGGATCAAAGGGATGAGCAGCGAATGGACGTTCGCTGACAGGGCGCTCTGCACCAACGGAGGGAACGCCAGCCACCACCACGGCAGACCCAGCAGCCGCACGGTCAGGACCGATGACGCGATGACCATGCCGGCCAGGATCGCCACGCCGATATCGATCGGGAGCATCGCGAGCGGGACCAGGGGGACCATGGACGGCGGTGGAGCCGCGAAGTAGTTGCCGGCGAGCTGGATCGACCACGGATCTCGTCCGTCGAGCCATGCCTGGGTCGCGAGCAAGTACAGTCGCCCGTCGAAGTACAAGAGACTCGTGTCTCGGCTCGATTGGGCGATGGCGAGAACCGACTGGCACACGAACCACAACGGGAGGCCATAGCGCTGGACCAGTGAGCGCACCCACGGCGAATTCATTGGATAGCGATCGAGCGCGGCGTGCCAGTTCACGGCAGTGGCTCCTCAGGCGGAGGGCCAAGGCCGAGCCGCTCCTGGAGCGCGATGAGGATAATCGCGATCGGCGGCGCCAACGGCGTTCCCAGGCCCATGATCGCCGCAGCCAACGGGTAGCGGCGCATCACCGGCAGACTCATGGCCCCGTAGTGGATCTGGGTGTGCGGCCACAGACCGGGCACGACCAGCCATTCCGCTCCCTTCCGACGCAAGACCCACAGGGCGAGCGCAGTCGGGACCAACCACCAGGTGCCCCACGCGCTGAAACCCTCGGACTGGCTGTCCAGGCTGCTGTTGATATCGGCGAGGCTGTCGAAGAACGCCGGCCACAACGGGAGCGTGAGGGCCGACAGTGCGCAACCGACCAGGAGCGCTCCCCAGCGACGCTGGTAGATGAGCGGGATGACCCCATAGACCTTGGCCACTACGGCGACGCCGGCCAGCGGGCCGCGCATGAGCAGGAAGGCCAGGACGAGCACGTCGGGGTTACCGACGATGAGGCACTCGAAGAGCGGCGGAAACAGGAGCCACCACCATGGCAGGCGCAGGCGACGGATCGACCAGATGGCTGCGGCGGCAAGTGCGACGGTGACAACGAGTGTGGCCAACTCGAGTGGCAGGAAGGTGACCGGGAGGAACAGGAGAAGTGTTGGTGGTGGGGCGGCGAATGCGAGGCCTCCCACTTGCGCTGCCCACGGGTCACCGCCAGCGATCGCGGACAGTGCAGCCTCGCGATAGACCGCGATGTCGAGGAACAGGAAGCCGTGGGTTCCGTAGTTGTAGAGCATCAGCACCGCGTACCCGGCGAACCAGAGCGGGAGCAGCGGCCGCGCGACGGTGGTCGCGATGAACCGCCAGCGGATGCCGTGCGCGGTCATGGGTGCTGGAGGATCGAGCCGTCCTCGTCCTCATGGAGGACGCGCCAGCCGTCGGCGACGAAACGGTCCCGAGCCCCGGTCGCCTCCGCCTCGAGCACGACCACCGTCACGCCCCAGGCTTCCACCTGGGCCTGCCAGCCATCGACCCCGGCCATCACCTGCTCATAGCGGTCCCACGTCTCGGGCGTGAACAGCTCGATGCGTGAATCGATCGCCACGGGCGCCGCGGGCACGGCGTATTCCAGCCAGGAGCCCCAAGCCTGATGGTTGAGGATCCGGTCCTCGGCCGTGGCCTTCTCGCGCAGGACCGCGGTGATGGCCGATGGCGCGTCGGTCAGGACGGCGACCGGCGCCTGGGTTCCAGGATCCAGTGGTCGCCACCATGGGAGCAGGCCGACGCCGGCGAGCACGAGCACACCAGCGATGACCGCGTTCACCCGACGGATGCCGCGCGGGTCCGGACGTAGGCCCGGGCGCGTCCTAGGCGCGTCCGACGGCGCGAGCAACGCCGCGACCGGCCCCGCGGCGGCCAGCGCCCACCACGCGATCCCACGCTCCGCATACAGACCGATAGCGACGAACGCGCCCAGCCAGGCGAGGGTCGGCCAGTCGACGGTCGTCGCGCGGCGAGCGATGAGCGCCGCGGCGGCGGCGACGGACGCGAAGAAGGCGACGCCCGCTGGCGTCCGCAGGGAGGTCGGCTGCCACTCCGTGATGCGCGCGGTGACCGTCGGGTCCGCGGACAGACCGATCGCGTATACCCACACCAGCGGCCCAGCCGGCGTGAGGCAGGCGCCTGCCACGCTGGCCATCGTCACGAGCAGGGTCGAGCGCGGCGACGGCGCTCGGTCGTGGACGTCGGCGAGCCACGTGAGTCCGAGAGCAAGCGGGCCCAGGAAGAACGAGCCGTGCAAGTTGGCCCAGACGGCTACCACGATGGGGACCAACCACAGGCGACCGGGGTGCCATCGGCGGCCCTCGAGCAGCAGCAGGACGATAGCGAAACACACCATCCCGAAGAGCTGTGGTCGAAGGGCCATCGCTGGCGCGGCGACCACGAAGGCCAAGACGACCAGGAGGGTGCCTCCCCTGGCGCCCAGACCACGTCGTGCCGCGATCACGCCGAGGCAGGCGAAGATCACAGCGGTCGCTAAGGCACGCAGCGCGACGAGGCCCGTCCAACCGCCAATCTGCTCGACGAGCCGGAAGATGACCTGGGCGCCCCACTGCTGATCGAACCAGGCGCTGCCGGCGGCCGTGAAGGTCCAAGTGTCGGTGGTCGGGATGGCGGCGGTGGCGAGGATCTCGGTACCGGCCCGCAGGTGATACGCGAGGTCCACCGTGGACATCGGGGCGAGGATGGCGGCGAGCGCCGGCAACAAGACGGCCAGCGATCGCCAGAGGCGCTCCGTGGACATCAGGTTGCCGCTGGTGCAGCGCTGGGCGCGGCGGACTCGTCGAACTGTCGCCGGCGACGGACCTCCCGCACGGCCAGGCCGATGACGATCGCGGGCACCATCAGCGGCACCGGGATCGCGGTCAGCGCCGCGAGGACGGGCCGGGTGCTGACGGCCGGGAGGACGGTCGCCACGTAGTAGAACTGCGTTGCCGGCCAGACGGCCGGGATGGACCACCACTGGCCGTCCTTGTGGCGCAGGATCCACAGGGCAGCGACTGTCGGAATCAGCAGGATCGGCACCCGCGCGGCGCTCCCATCCCAGGACCCGAGCATATTCTCAGCGACGCTGTCTGCCGAGGCCAGGTAGAGCTGCCACGGCAGGATGATCGTGGACAGGGCGAGGACGACGACGGCCACCGCGAAGTGGCGCGGCCGGAAGATCAGCTGGACCAAGGCATACAGCTTCACGCCGGCAGCGGCCGCCGACGCGACGGGATGCCCGACGACCAGGAGGGCGAGCATCACCGTCTGCGGATTGCCATTCCAGATCGCGTGAAAGAGCGGTGGAAAGGCGATCCACCAGATAGGCAGATCCAGGCGGCGCACCACCCACACGGCCGCCGCAAGGCCGGCGACCATCCAGAGACCCACCGCAACCTCGAAGGGGAAGAAGCTGGTCGGAGCGTAGAAGAGCAACGTGTGCGGGCCGGACCCATAGCGGACGCCCATCTCGATGGTCTGCCACGGATCGCCGCCCGACAACCAGGCCGCTGCAGCTCTCTGATAGTTGCGGGCGTCGATGGCGAAAGTGACCGGTTTGAGGATCCACAAGAGGTCGATCACGACGAACCAGGCCGGCAGGCCGACGCGCTCGAGCGCGCGCAGATACGGCGCGAGCCGATCGCTCGACCGCGCCCGCTGGAGGATGCTCATCGTCACGCGCCGCATGCTAGCGGCCGGCGGTGCGCTGCGGCACCGGCTCGATGGTCCTAGACGGCGGCCGCGACCTCCGACGGGCGGACCGCTCGGGCGCCCTCGTCATAGATCGTCTGGACCGCGCTGACCATCAGCTCGATGCAGAAGCGGTCGTGGACGAGATCGTGGCCGGCGCGCGCCAGCGTGTCCGCGTAGGGGTGATCGCGCAGCAGGCGGGTGATCGCATCCGCGAGGGCGCCCGCGTCGTGCGGCGGTACGAGCAGGCCCGTGACGCCGGCTTCGATCATCTCGGGGATGCCGCCGACGTTGGACGCCACGACCGGCCGGGAGAGGGCCATCGCCTCCAGGATCGACAGGCCCTGCGCCTCGCGATAGGACGGCAGGACGGCGACATCCAGGGCGGCGGTCACGGCGGGGACGTCATCGCGGCGCCCGGTGAACACGACCCGGTGCGCGATGCGCAAGTCGCGTGCCTGCGCTTCCAGCGCCTCACGACGCGAGCCTTCTCCGACGATGAGCAGGTAGGCGTCCGGCACGGCACGCAGGACCTGCGGCCAGGCCTCCAGGAGCGTCGGGTGCCCCTTCTCGGGCTCCAGGCGCGCGATGACGCCGACGATCTGGGAGCCGGGCTCCATGCCGTACTCGGCGGGCAGCGTGCAGCATGCCTCCTGGTGGTCGTAGCGCGACAGGTCCACGCCGTTGTAGATGAGCCGAACGGGCGTCTGGATGCGCTCCTCGTCGCAGAGCTTGTGTTCGATGGCGCGCGAGACGGCGATGAGCTGATCCATGTGCGGGGTCAGGCCGCGCAGGTGGCGGCGATCCTCCTCCGAGCGGATCCGGCTGGAGTGGACGGTGGACACGACGTACGGTCGCCGATGGCCGATCTCCGCCAACGCCATCGCCGCGCGCGTGCCGACCGTCTCCGCCCGGAACATGTGGTTGTGGATGACGTCGGCCCGCACCTCGCTCAGGTGGGCCGCCAGCGCACCGACGGCGATGGCGTCGTCGGGCTCATCGATGACCAGGACGTCGAAGCCGGCCTTCTGGAGCTTGCGCGCGGCGCTGCCGGGCGACAGCGACACGATCGAGACGTCGTAGCGCGTGTGGTCCATCCGCGTGACCAGCGAGTAGAGGTGCTCCTGGGCGCCGCCGTTGGTGCCGGTCGCCAGGACCTGGACGACGCGGATCCGCCGGCCGCCGGCCAGGGTGGGGCGCTGGACGATCTCCAGGCACGGGTCGAAGGGGCTCGGGGCGCTCATGTCAGTCTCTTCGTCGGACCAGCAGTCGCTGGATGGGTTCGTCCAGCGCGCCCCATTCGTACTTGTAGGGCTCGTTGCCGCGCAGGAAGTCCATCCGGCGCTTGCCCGTGGCCAGGGCGCGGACCACGTAGGCATGGACCATCACCACGCCCGGCGACAGGTCGCGCGCATCGGGATCGACGCCGGCGTTGTAGTACAGGATGTCGGTCGCGGTCTCGAAGTGGATGCCGGCAGCGATCCGGCGACCGCCGACCGACAGGAAGGTCAGGCGCAGCGGGCCGTCCGCCCCAAAGAGCTCGAACAGGCGACGGAACAGGACGCGACTTTGCTCGCCACCGGGGGTCGGCGGGAACAGCCCATCCGCGCCCCAGCGCTTCTGGTGGAGGTCGATGAACGCCTCCAGGTCGAGCAGCGGGTCGTCGGAGTCGATGAGCTCGATGGGGCCGACCGCCTCCGCGCGGCGGACCTTGCGGCGGATCTCGTGGCGCTCCTTCTTGCCCAGGGTGGCGAGATAGCCGTCCAGGTCCGCGTCGTCCGGAAAGGTGACGACCGGGCAGACGTCCTCGCGTTCGACGTTGAGCGTCCACCCTTCGCTCATCTCGCGGGTGCCCAGGGCGGCGGCCAAGGCATCGGCTGCCGGGTCGCCGCAGCGCAGGCGGCGGAGGTCGATGGCGTCCCACGGGCCGGCATCCGGCCCGGCGAAGTAGACGGCGAGCGCTTCCGCGACGGCGGGGAGAGTTGATGGAGCGGCGAGGATCGTCGCGTAGTCGGCGTGGTACGAGGCGCCGAAGAAGACAGCTTTGGCCGACGGAGGGACGGCCGTCAGTTCGATGTCCGCGCCGTGGCGCATCTTCGTGTGCGTCAGCACGTCCGAGGGCTCGACCTCGTGGCGATGCATGAGCGGCACGATCGCGACGATGTCCCCGGTCTGGTCAAGGACGACGAGGGTCTCCTCGTGCGCATTCGCGCCGTACGCGTCCCACCAGGCGCGGTGGAAGGCCCACGCGGAGAAGGGGGTAGCCATCGGGCTCTGGGCGGCCAGGGCGTCCCAGGTCGCGGCGGGGATCTCGGCGAACGGTCGGCGCTCAGCGTGGAGCGAGGCGGCGGTGTCGTCAGCCGGGTTCGCGATCGGGTCAGATTCCTCGGCGGCCGGACAGGCAGGCTCCGCATGCAGGGTGGGAGCGGTCATCCTCGCGAGGATAGCATCGGGTGCCGTCGGTTGGTTGCGACGGCAACCTCGCTCGGCAGAACGATGGCGCCCCCGCCCGCCGTGACCTTCGCCGGGGCGGCGGCGGTCCGGTCCCAGCCTCTATGCTGCGAAGGCTCCGGGCGAGTTCGCACCGGACGGACTGCGGGGGCCTGCGATCTTGACCACGACGCCATACCAGCATCCAGCGCTGCGGCTGTTCCTGACCGCGACGAGCCTGCTCTTCGTCGAGCTGCTGCTCATCCGCTGGATCCCGGCCAACGTCATCTATGTGGGCTTCTTCCGGAACTTCCTGTTGATGGCCAGCTTCCTGGGCATCGGCGTCGGGATCCTGTGGGGCCGCGACCCGCGGCGGGTGCCGATCTCGCCCTTTGGTCCGCTGCTCCTGGCGCTGGTCGTGCTCGTGACCCAGGTCAACGTCACGATCCACCTGGGTTCGCCCGACGAAGTGTTCTTCGGCCTCAGTGAGAGCCAGGGAGCGGACGTCAACTTCCTCATCCTGCCCCTGCTCGTCATCGTGACGACCGTCATCATGGCCGGCCTCGCCGTACCGCTGGGTCCGCTGTTGACCTCGATGCCGCCGCTCAAGGCGTACTCGGTGGACATCCTGGGCTCGATGACGGGCATCGCCATGTTCACCATCCTGTCCGCGGCGGGCACCGATCCGCTGATCTGGTACCTCGTCCTGGGGGTGATCGCGTCGGCGCTCGGGCTCGTCAACGGCCTGTCGCGAGCGTCGCTGGTGACGGCGGCGTCCCTCGTCGCGGTGATCATCGTCGTCTTCACCACAGCGACGCCAGGGCGATCATGGTCGCCGTACTACCGGATCGATGAGTACGAGGTCGGCGGCAACAAGGTGATCGACGTCAATGGCATCCCGCACCAGGCGATGTGGCCGATCGACCAGACGATCGATCCGTTCTACGAGCAGGTCTATCGCTGGTTCCCGGAGCAGACCTACGACAACGTCCTGATCATCGGCGCCGGTACGGGCACCGACGTCGCCGTGGCCCTTGACCGTGGGGCGCAGCACGTGGATGCCGTGGAGATCGATCCGGCGATCCAGGCGATCGGCGTGCGCGACCACCCGAACCGGCCCTACGACGATCCACGGGTCACTCGCATCAACGATGACGGGCGCGCGTTCCTGCGGCGCTCGACCTCGGAGTACGACCTAGTCGTTATGGCCCTGCCCGACTCGCTCACCCTCGTCAGCACCAGCGCGAACCTGCGCCTGGAGTCGTTCCTCTTCACCGACGAGGCGTTCCGGGAGGCGCGGGACCACCTGACCGATGACGGCATCTTCGTGATGTACAACTTCTACCGTGAGGACTGGATTCCACAAAAGATGGCGGCGATGCTCGCCTCGGCGTTTGGATCCCCGCCGATCGTCCGCTCGTACGGGGAAACGGCCGCGACGCTGGCGGCCGGCCCACTCGTTGCTGCCCTGGACGGCGCCGCTCCCCCAGGGGATTCGATCGATCCGGTCGACATCGGCGCCCCGCCGCAGGCGGCGACGGACGATTGGCCGTTCCTCTATCTGAGGGAACCGTTCATCGCCCCGTACTACCTGGGCGCGATCGCCATCATCATCGCGTTCGCCGTGTTGTTCGTGGCACGGGCGGCCATTCGCAGCGGGACATCCCTGCGACGCTTCAGCCCGCATTTCTTCATCCTGGGGGTGGCCTTCCTGCTCCTTGAGACCCGCAGCCTCGTGACCTTCAGCTTGCTGTTCGGGTCGACGTGGCTGGTCAACTCGCTGGTCTTCTTCGCGGTCCTGGCCAGCGTCCTGCTGGCCATCCTCGTCAACCAGCGCTGGCGGATCCGGAGTCCGTGGGTGCTCTATGCGGGCCTGTTCGGGTCGATCGTGCTGACCCTGGTCCTGCCGCCGGCGACCCTGCTCATCGAACCGGTCTGGCTGCGCTACGCGCTGGCCGCTGCCCTCGCATTCGCGCCGGTGTTCTTCGCTAACCTCGTGTTCAGCTACTCGTTCCGTGATACGAAGACAGCGGACATGGCGTTCGCCTCGAATCTGCTCGGCGCCGTCGTCGGCGGAGCCGTCGAATACGTCGCGCTCATCAGCGGCTACGGGTTCCTGCTGGTCGTCGTCGGTGGGCTGTATGCGGTGGCGTGGCTGCTAGCGACCCGCTTCCGCTTCTTGGCCGACGTCGACCTGGCTGCGCCTACGACCCCAGTTGCAGGTAGCTGAGCAGGTCCGCGTAGTCGTCGGTGAACGGGCGCTCGCCGGGCGTCACAGTCTCCCAGCCGGCGGCCCCGAGGGCGTCGATGGTGGACGGGTCGCTGGAGGCAGCAAGCCAGCGGGACGGCGACGCTCCGGGATCCTGCGTCGAGTCAGGCTGATATCGTCGCTCGAGGGCGGTCATCCCATGCCCGGCGAGGGCCGCGGAGATGGCAGGCGCAAGGTCGTAATACCGGTTCGAGATGTGGAACGCGATCGATCCATCAGGCGCCAGCGTCCGGAGCTCATCGGTGATCGCCTCGGCGGTCAGGAGATGGACTGGGACCGAATCGGACGAGAAGGCATCCATGATCAGGAGGTCGTACTGCCCGTCCGGCACCTTCCGGAGCGACAGGCGACCATCGCCTTCGACGATGGTCGGGCGGGTCGGTGCGTCGGTGAGGTAGGTGAAGTAGCGGGGGTCGGACGCCACCTGGATCACGATCGGGTCGATCTCGAAGAACGTCATCGTCGTCGCGGGCAGTGCATACGCGGCGATGGCTCCGCCGCCCAAGCCCGTGACGGCCACGGCCGGCGCGTTGCGCGTGCGGCGGTCGGTGTTGGCGAACAGGTCGCCGACCGGCCCCGCCTGGACGTAGTAGCTCTGGGGTCGGCGACGCAACGCCGGATCGGTCGCCTGCGAGCCATGCACCGTGGTGCCGTTCATGAGCAGCTTGAGGTCGCCCTCCGGCGAGGTCAGGACCTCCGTGACCCCGAAGAAGCTGCGCGCCCGGAACTCTGCCGGTGGCTGGAGGACGAAGGTGGCAAGGGCCAGGACGAGGGTCGTCGCCACGACCAGGAACCACGGCCGCGCGCCGACGAGGAGGATGAGCCCGCCGACGAGCAACCAGCGGATGCCGGCCTCCGCCGCCAGGGCCCCGCTGCTGAGCAGCGACGCGGCCAACAACGCGGCTGCGACGAGGTAGGGCAGCATGCGTTCCTGGAACCCGACGAAGAACGGCCCGAAGTCGAGGCCGCGGCTGCGCGCGATACGTGTCTTCGCCGCCGCCGCGGGCGCGACCAGCGCCAGCGCGACGAGCGCGCCGACCAGCAGGATCGGGAGCTCCCAGACGCCCGGGAAGATGCTCGGCGCGACGAGCGCGACGAACGCGCTGGCCAGCGCGCCGCCGATCGATATGGTGAGGTAGAACTCCGTCAGGTGAGCGGGATCCGGGCGATCCTGGGCGAGCCGTCCATGAAGGGCGGTTGCCAGCACGCCGAAGGCGATGAGCTCCATGCCCAGGACGGCCAGCACGGGCCAGCCGCCGGCCGAGCCGTACGGGACCCACAACAGGGTGATCATCGCGGGCGCCGCGACGCTCGCCAGTCGGATCGCCCGCCCGCCCCGTGGCGAGAACGCGATGACGAACGTCAGCAGGTAGATGGCCAGTGGAGCGACCCACAGCAGCGGTGCCGAGACGAGGTCCGTGGCGATGAAGGTGGTCACCGCCGACAGGAGGCCGGACGGGATGGCGGCCAGGAGCAGCCAGCGCGCGCGGCGGGGCCAGTCGATGGCGCGGGAGGCCGCGGGAGCTGCACCAAGCGGACCAGCGGCCAGGGATCCGACGACAGCACTCCGCGCCCGCAACAGACTGACGACACGCATCCCGGCCACGGCCAGCAGAACGACCAGGAGGGCGTAGCCGACGGCCCAGATCCCGCGCTGGTCGGCGAGACCCAGGCGCGGCTCGATGACCAGCGGGTAGGCGAGGAGGGCAAGGAGCGAGCCGCCGTTGCTCAGGGCGTACAGCCAGTACGGGTCGCCGCCGGCGCGCTGCGAGCGCGCCACCTCGAACCAGCCCGAGACCAGCGGCGTGGTCGTCGTCAGGACGATGGCCGGCAGGCCGATGATGACGAACAGGATACGGACCAGGTCGAGCACAGGGACGACCGCCGTGTCCCGAAGGCCCGAGATATCGGATGGCGCGATCAGCAGGGCGACCAGCGCGAGGCCCGCCACCGCAAGGTGGACCGGCGGGCCGACCCAGCCCAGGCGCGTGATCGAGAGATGCCCGTACAGGTAGCCGATCAGCAGGATCGTCTGGAAGAAGAAGAGCGTCGTCGCCCACACGGCGGGCGTCCCCCCGAAGATCGGCAGGACCAGCCGGCCGATGAGGGGCTCCACGCTGAACAGCAGGAACGCGGACAGGCCGATCGGCAGCGCGAACGGCAACGTTGTGCCGATGATCGGACGGGCAAGCGGGATGGAACGGGCGGTCATGGGGCCTCCGGGCGGGTCGACGGAGGTCATGGTCGCGGGTGTGGCGTGCCGGTCAACTGAGAAGAAAGGGTCACCGGTCGCGATCCGCCGCGAGCAGGCGGAGGAGGAAGTACTCGGGCCGCGGCTGATCGTCGGTGATGAGCGGGCCGTCGCCCATATACGCCCGGAGCTGGTCATCCATAAGCCACGTCTGACGCTCGATCTCCGCGATCCAGCCATCGATCGTCGTCTCGGGCGAGTCATACGCCCCGGAGATGTCCTCCAGGACGCCGGGGCGCGCGAGGATCTGGCGCGCCACGGCCGGCTCCAACGTCAACGCGTCCATGGCCCCCAACATGTAGAACCCGTACCCCCCGGACCCGCGCACGGCCAGCACGTGCGGGAAGACCGTCGCGAACGTGCGGATGTGCTCCTTGAGCTCTGACTCGGCCGTCCCGTACGGGGTCCACTGCATCATCACGCCGCCGTCGGTCAGGTGGTCGCGGCCCGCCTCGTAGTACTCGAGCGACGAGATGACCGACACGCCGGAGCTCTGGATCGGCGGCGGCGGGTCCGTCACGATGATGTCGTAACGGTCCGCGGACAGCTCGAGGTGGTTGCGGCCATCGGCGACATAGACCTTCCCGTTCGGATCCGCCAGAACGGCCGCTGCATCGTCGTAGTAGTAGCCGAACATCCGGGGGACGCTGGGGACGAGCTCCACCGTGTCCGTGCGCAGGCCGGCGATGAGGGCCGACCGAAAGGCCGTCCCCATCCCGAAGGCGACGACGAGGGCGCGGGTCGCCTCAGGTCGGGCGATGAGGGGCAGGATCGGCATGAGCTTGGCATCCACCGTCAGCAAGGTCATCGAGGTGCCGCCCACCCACAGTTCGCGGGTGAACTGGCCCTGGCCGGCCTGCACCGAGGCGATCTCGTCCTCCGTGGACTCGAGGAGTGTCCAGCCCCGCTCGGCGATCCGCGCCTCGTTCGGCTGGCGGATCAAGCCGGGTTGGAGCGCGAGCACGACGATCAGCACGCCGACGTTCACGGCGGTTGCGGCGACCAGGATCTGCACCGGTCGGCGCCAGACTGCGAGCCCCACCCCAAGGGCGACGTTGGTCATCGCCAGGACGACGATGATCGCGGGTGAGCCGATCGTGGGCATGAGTACGAACGGGATCGCCAGGCTGCCCAGGATCGCCCCGCTCGTGTTCACCGCGATGAGCAGGCCGGACTCCGAGCCGGCATGGCCCTGGTCGGCGCGCAGGAGCTCGGACGCCAGCGGAAAGGCCAGCCCCATCACGAAGGTCACCGGGAGCACCGTCAGGACGGCCGAGCCGAAGAGGATCTGCACGGAGAACAAGAGCTGGTTCGGGTCGGCCGCTCGAGGCTGCGATATGACCAGGATCAAGCCGGCGACGCTCAGGGCGGCGACGGCGATCTGCGACCACGCCAGGAGCCGGACGGGATCCTTGATCCTGGGACGCAGGACGTTGAAGGTCGCCGCGCCCAGCGCGATCCCGACGAGGAACAACGCGAGGATGATCGTGAAGACGTAGGTGAGCCCACCGGTACCCGATGCGAGGAGTCGGGTCCAGGTCACCTGGTAGCCCAGCGACGTGAGTCCCGAAACGAACGCGACGACGAGGGGCAGCCAGTGGATGGCCTCGCGGACGAGCAGGGTCGGCGCAACGGAGCCGCGGGCCGTGGCCCCACCATCCGACCGGGCGAGGACAAGGGCCACGACGCCCGCGATCGCCGAACAGGCGGCACCGACTCGAAGTGCGCCCGACAGTCCGAAGACCTCGATGAGCACGAGCCCGGCGACGAGCGTACCGACGATGGCCCCCAGCGTGTTGGCCGAGTACAGACGGCCGAAGGCCTGACCGAGGTCATCCGACCGCGTGAAGTGCCGGACGAGCGCCGGGAACGTGGCGCCCATCATGACCGTGGCGGGCGCCAATGCGACGACCGCGAGCCCCAACCGGACAAGGGCCAACAGCGGGGTGCCCTCCAGCAGCGGGTAGATCCCACGGTATACGCCATTGATCAGCCCGAACGTCAGCGGCGTCACGAGGACGACGACGACGAGGGCGATCTCCAGGACGCCATACAGGCGCAGCGGGGAGCGGACGCGATCCGCGATCCGACCGCCGATGGCCGCGCCGATAGCCATGCCTCCAAAGAATCCGGTCAAGATGGCCGACACCGCCTGTGTCGTGTTCCCGAAGACCAGAACGAGCTGCCGCGACCACACGATCTCGTAGATCAAACCGGCTGCGCCCGAGAGCATGAAGATGAGGAGCACCAAGACTCGATGTCTGGCCCTGACGTCAGTCAGCGGGTCAGGCATATCGATGCGGCGAGAGGTCATGAAGGCTCCATATGAGGCTTGCTGTCACCGGTGCCTATCTGGGTGGGGTCAAGTGAGAAGAACAGCCCATGCGGCCAGATGCCGCCCACGCGCTACAGTCAGCCTATGGCCGTCAACCCCGCAGTGCATCCCCACCACATGGTGAGCGCGGTCCGCCCCAGGGACTGGAACCTCGCGACGCGCCTGATCGTGGGCGTGTCCCTGACCCTGTTCGTGGTCCAGCTGGCATGGTATGCATCCGGAGCGGTCCCGATCATCATGGTCGATTGGGATCGCGGGCACTACGTCGACGCCGCTCGTCGCTTCCTCGACACGGGGACGCCGTACCTCGCGTCCGAGGTGGCCGCGCCCTTCGACTACGCTCCACTGACCTTCCTGCATCCGCCCCTCGCCCTGTGGCTGATGACGCCCTTCGCCTTCCTGCCGCCCATCGCCTGGTACGCGGTGCCGATCGCGATCGTCATCTGGTGCGTGCTGGCCTGGCGACCATCGCCGATGGCTTGGGCCGTGCTCTCGCTGTGCGTGCTCTGGCCGCGGGGACCAGCCATGATCGTGACGGGCAACACGGACATGTGGGCCGCGGCCATGGTGGCTCTTGGCCTTCGTTTCGGGTGGCCAGGTCCGCTGGTGCTCATCAAGCCATCACTCGCCCCACTCGCGCTGGCCGGCATCCATCGACGCGCGTGGTGGCTCGGCTGGGTCATCGTGCTCGGGCTGTCCGCACCATTCGGCCTGCTGTGGTTGGACTGGATCAAGGTTGTCATGCACGCCCCAGGTGGTCTGCTGTATTCCGCGCTGGCCCTGCCCGGAGTGGCGATGCCGGTCGCGGCCTGGTACGGCCGTCGACGAGAGACCTGAGTCAGTCACGGCGGGATCTGGCGAGCCGCAGGAACCACGGGCCGAACCCCATACCAGCCCGACGTGCCGACCCGACCCAAGCCACGATGGGCAGGACGAAGAACGGCAAGTTGCTGAACGAATAGCCAGCGTTGGCGCTCGAGTTGAGCGTCGCCATCGGGTAGTCCAACCAGAGCGGTAGCCACGGCAGACTCACGATGCCCAGGATGATCGCCGCGATCCACCATGACCGCGATCGCACGCCCAGCGCCGCGAAGGGGATGAGCGACGGTTTCATCGTCACCAGGACCGCGGGCCAGCCCCACCGCACGCCGGCTGCGATCCAGGCGGTGATCCACATGTCCGTGTTGCCGTAGATGATCTGGTTCGGTGTCTTGGGGAACAGCACGATCGCGGCGAGGATCGGCCACGCCCAGGCAGCTGGCCGGCACCACCACACCACCGCACTGATGAACGCGAGCGGAATCGCCCACCACAGGACGCTGGGCAGCACCAGGAACGGAAGGAACAGGTACAGCGTGTGTGGCGGGTAGAGATTGTCCACGAGGGTCTGGACCTGGTATGGACCAGCCAACTGGCGATCCGTGTAGAACACCCCGGTGTCCAGCCAGCGCTGCCCGACGAATCGGTAGTACTCGAGGTCCACGCCGACCGACTGCTGGCTATCGATGATCCAGAACAGCGCGACGAACTCCACCGCGGCAAGGGCTAAAGACACGATAGCGAGGCCCACCCAAACCGGCCGCAGTCGCGCGACGGTCGGGGTCACAGGTTGTACGCCCAGTACACGCCGAGCGCCATGATCCCTGTCCCGAACGCGATCATGGCGCGCCAACCGAGACCAACGCGGCCCCGGTGGCTAGCGGCGAGTCCGCACAGGGTGAGGACGAATGGCACCGAGTCCAGAAAGTAGCGGTACCCGTACTGGAGCCACCCGCCGCCGTAGTAGAGCAATGTCGGGATGAGAACCAGGACGGCCGTCAAACCAAGCAGTTGGACATCGCGGCGGCGCCAGTCCGCGCGGATCGCAAAGAGGAGGCCGGGGCTCGTGAGGAGGACGGACATCCCCAGTCCGTCCGGTTTGAGGAAGGGCGGTTCAGCAATGACGGATGGCAGGTGCACCAGGAAGTAGTCGAGGTTCATCGGGAGGTGCGCGACGGAAAACATGCCGCGCTCACGTTGCGCCTCCAGCCAGAGGGGCAGCGTGGCCAACGCATACCCAGACTCGAACGGCGTTCCGAAGCGGACCTGGTTGTAGGCGAAGAACGAGATGAAAGCTGGCAGGACGCCGAGACCGAGGGTGATCCATGTCCACCATGGCAACATTCGCAGGCTGCCCAGCGCATCGGCGGCCGTGCGTCGCACCGCGAGCGTGCCCTCAGGCGCGAGCAGCAGCGCGTAGCCCGCGATCGCGAAGGCCAGTGGCGCCCGGGTCATGAATGCGGCGCCTGCGAGCAGGCCGATGAGCCACGCCCGTCGCGACCCCCAGAGCTCCAGCAGGCAGGCGAAGGTCAGGATGGTCGCGACGAGGTGTCCGGTGTGCCACACGCCACCCCGCGTCGTGACCCACAGGATCTGCGTCGAGAATCCGAACAGGATGGTGAGCCAGGATCGGTCGAGAAGTGGGTGGACGCCAACCCGGCCCAGGAGCCACCAGCACAACCCGATGCTTGACCCGGCCAGGACGGCGTTGATCGCAGACTCGGCCTGGTCGGCTGGGACGGCGCCCATGATCGCCACCAGCGGCATCAGGCCCACGGCGGGAAAGGGCGCGAACGGGACGTAGAAGCGACTCCCGGCGACGATGACATCGTTGGAGCCGGCGGAGCCGGGACGGAAGTCCAACCAGGTGCGCCCGTGCAGGAACGCATCGGCGAGGTAGAAGAAGTCACCCCGACCGGCATCGAAGCCGCGGTTGGCGAGCCAGTACACGACAGCCGAGCAGAGCGCGATCCCAAGGCCGAGGGACGTCGCGCGATCCGGCCGGCGCCTCATCGAGCGAGCGACGCCGCTGCGAGCGGACTGCCACGCCGCTCCGTGCGGCCGACGACGAGCGTGGATAGGAGGGTGAGCCAGAAGACGACCGGGTAGGTGACCGGTGGCGTGAGTGCAACCAGTGGCCACGCGGTGGCGACCGGGATCGCGAGCGCCCACCAACGACCCGCGGCCAGGAGATAGGCGACCGGTAGCAGCAACAGCATCGCGTAGTGGTCCCAGACGATCGGGGAGACCAGCTGGCTGGCGATCACCGCCACGAGGTACGACGCCTCCGCCGAGCAGGCACGGATCGCCACCAGGAAGACGACGACCAGTGCCGCCGTACTCGCCGCTTGGATCCCGCCGGCGACGGTCTCGGGTACGCCGAGTTGGAAGGACACGGCCCCCGGCGTGAAGTTGTGCGGCGTGGTGATCGGGTCAGTGACCGTCCGCAACAGCGTCAGGAAGTCAGGCCAGACTGCGATGCCGGTGAGCCCCACTGCCAGGACGGCCAGGACTCCAAGGACAAGGCCGCCCACCCAGACAGCCTTTACGCGACGAGTCAGGAGCGCCCAGACCAGGATCAGCCCAGGTTGGAGCTTGATGGCGGCTCCGACGGCCCCGCTCACACCGAGTCGGGACGGCTCATCGATGAAGCGCCAGCCGAGCGCGAACAGCCCGAATAGGATGGGCCCGACCTGCCCGAGCTTCACGGCATAGACGAACGGGAAGGACCAACCCGCAAGCAGGATGAGCCACCAGCGCACCGATCGAGAGACCGGAAGCATCGCGACTCCCGCAAGGAAGAAGGCGATGGACAGGCCGATCCAGGTCCAGGTCGCCGCCGTCGCGCTGAGGAGTCCGAGCGGGAGGATGAGGGGCGCGAAGGTGGGCGGGTAGTAGAACAGCCCGAAGCCGCCGGTCTCCGTGAATGACATGTCGTACAGCGGCTGGCCGGCTAGGACGCGAACCGCAGCCTGGTGGTAGGCGAGGAAGTCGAAACCCAGGGTGTCGCCAGCGGCGGCGAGCGTGAGGGCGATACCCAGCAGCAGCGAGAGCGCGGCGACCATCGGCAGCGCGGTCCTGCCCAGGAGCGCGAGGCGCACGGTATCGATCACCCGCGAGGCGCACGATCGGCGCGATCGCTGCCGCGATGAAGCAGCGGGATCCGCAACAGATCCCAGCTGACTCTGAACGCAAGGCCCGGTCCCGCGCGCATCCGCGACCCGCGCCGATCAAGCCAGCGGACGGGCACGATCGCGACCCGATAGCCGCGCCGGCGAGCAAGGTAGACAAGCTCCACATCGAAGACGATGCTGGTAATCAGCTGGCGGGCGAAGAGGTCCTGCGCTGCCTGGCGAGTGAAGCCCTTGAAACCACACTGCGTGTCCTTGACCGGCCCGGTCACCCAGACGGCCGCCAGGACGTGAAAGACCTTGCCAAGCAGCCGTCGGGCAATCGGCTGACTGACCCGCATGTCCGAGCCGTCGGGCTGGATTCGCGATCCTAGGGCAACGTCATGGTCCGCAAGGGCGCTGACGAGCGATGGGATCTCAGCCGGCGGTGTCGCCATGTCGGCATCGGCAAAGATGAGCAGGTTCCCGCGCGCCGCCAGCATGCCCGCGCGAACCGCGGCGCCCTTGCCCGCGTGGGGGACGTGCATAGCCCGAAGCGCGACCCCCGGCAGTGCACCCGATCCCTCGGGACGCGCCTCGACGAGGGCCATCGTGTCGTCGGTCGAACCGTCGTCCACGACGAGGACCTCGACCGAGCCGAGGGATCGGGCTGGCGCCGAGGTCAAGTAGCCAAAGAGCTCATCGAGGGCCGAACCGATGCGCTCCGCCTCGTTGAAGGCGGGCAGGACGAGGGACAGGTCGGTCATGGCACCCAGACCCACGCGAACGACAGAATCGCCACAACGGTAAACAACCCGACAGAGATGACGGGCCACGCGCGACGCGCGAACAGTGAGCGCCGCCCGGCCAGGATCCACACGAGGGGGAAGGCAGCCATCGTGATCCTGCCGACGGCCTCGAGGGACCCCGACGACATCTCCGCCGCTATGAACAGGACTGGTACCAAGGCGTATTCGATCCGAATGCGGTCGACCCGGACGAACACCAGTAGAAACACGGACCACAGCAGTGTGAGGACCAACGCCGCCTGGTATGGAGAGAACTGCGCCCCGATCGTCGCCTCGGGCGCGGACCCGCCGACCCCTGCCCGCCCCCATGCCTGCTGGGCGTCCAGAAAGGCCGTGAGGCTGCCGGTGACCGACGCCACGTACAGGAGGAAGCCGATGGCTGCCAGTGGGCCGAGCGCGACCCACATCTGGGAGAGTCGCGGCCGCCAGCCATCCTGGCGGAGCATGATCAGCAGTAGTGGCAGGACCAGCACGGCTCCCTGCAAACGGCAAAGAACTGTCAAGGCCAGGAAGATCCCGGCCCAGGCCCGGTTACGCCGCTCTGCGGCCAGGAATGCGGCCAGCATCAGCAACAGGAACAAGCTCTCGGTGTACGCCATCGCAAAGACGGATGCGAACGGATAGATGACGAGGAGGCCCGCGGCTACCGACGCGCCCCGGCGCCCAGCGAACGGCGTCCCGAGGCGGACCAGCAAAGCGAGGGCGCCCAGGAAAGCGACGTTGGAGACCACCACCGCAACGATGCCGGCGGCTCCCGGAAAGGGCATCGACAACACCCGGATGATCAGTGGGTAGAGAGGCGGGAAGGCAACGTTGGAGTACGCGCCAGCGACCGGCTCGGCCTGATAGCCAGCGCTCGCGATGCCCAGGTAATACGTCCCGTCCCACGCCGTGAGTGACCGCAGGATCGGTCCCTCGGCCCCAGGTCGGCCGACGGTCTCGAGTGGGAGCAGGGTCTCGGCCACGACCGCGGCCACGGCGATCAGGAATCGCGACGCTACGAAGAGCGCGACGAGCCCGCCGTCGAGTCGCAGATCCAGGGCCAGGGCGCGCAGACGCTCCCCGTAGCCCGCACCCGCGGCGATGGACACGATCGGTGTCGGACTGGACATCCCGGGCAGTCTAGCGGCCGTCACCCGCCGCGGACCGACCCGCGCCAGGTCGCGGATGCGGCGTGCGTGGCGACCCAATAGCCCAATCGTACCGGTCGGAGGGGGCGGGACCCGGTGCTACGCTGCACCGACCCATGCGAACCGCCCTGCTGCTCTATGTCCTGGCCGTGGTCGTCCGGACGGCGTGCATGATCGTCTTCCCGGATCCGGCCTACGCTGATTCGTCGTACTACGTCGAGGTCGCGCGCTCCCTTGCGAGCGGGCACGGACTCTCGGTCGACTTCGTCTGGATCTTCGCAGAGGTCGGCGGCACGCTCCCGGCAAACCCCGTCCTTCCCGTCGCGTCCAACGCCCACTGGCTTCCCCTGGCCTCGTTCATCCAGGCGCCCTTCGTGGCCATCATGGGCGCGACGGCGATCGCCTCCGCCCTGCCCATGGTCCTTATCGGCTCGCTTGCTGCACCGCTCACCCTAGCCATCGCAAGGGACGTGGGGGCATCCCGACACGTCCAGATGGGCGCCGCCGTCATGGCCGCGATCCCGGCGGCGGGGACCGTGTTCATGGCCCAACCCGAAAACTTCGCGATCTTCCAGCCGCTCGTGGCGGCGACGTTGTGGCTTGCCGCGCGAGGGCTACGCGGAGACGTCCGCGCCTATGCCTTGGCCGGACTCCTCGTCGGCGTCGCATCGTTGGCCCGCAACGATGCCTTCCTCCTGGGCGGCGCCGTCGGCCTCGTGTTCGTGATCGACCGCTTGCGCGCCTTGCGGTCCGGTCGGGCGCCCGCGTTGCCCGCGATGGCCGCCGTCGCCTGTTTCGGGCTGTTCCTTGTTGTCCTGGGTCCGTGGTGGGCCCGCCAGCTGGCCGAGTTCGGCTCCATCTCCCCGACGGCCTCCAACGGCCAGGCCCTGTGGCTCACCGAGTACCGGCAGTGGAACAGCACCACGGCGACGACCACCTTCGCCGAGTTCATGGCCCAAGGCTGGGCGACCATCCTGAACACGCGCCTCATCGGCCTCGTCGGCTCACTGGCGAACTATGCGGTCCTGATCTCGTCGATCGTCCTGCTGCCTCTGATCCCGATCGGCGCCTGGGCGCGCCGTCGGTCCGACGACTTCCTGCCCTTCTTCCTGTTCTTCGCCATCCTGCTCGCGGGCGCGACGATCATCTTCCCGCTGCATGTCCCTGGCGGCGCCTTCATCCACACGGCTGTGGGCCTCGGCCCGCATTCGTACATCCTTGGGCTAGAGGCCGTGGCTGTCGTCGTGGGCTGGGTCGTTGCGCGCCGGCCATCCTGGGATCCCAGGGTCGCCACCCCGTTGTTCACGTGGGCGGTCGTCGTCTTTGTGGCCGGAAGTGCATTCCTGTATGCACCCGTCGTGTGGGGCAGTTGGGATGAGACGCGGGCACCGCGGCAGGCCCTCGCCGCGGAGCTCGACCGACTCGACGTGCCAGCGACCGATCGGCTGATGACCATCGACGCCGGCGGTTTCAAGTACTGGACCGGCCGTGGTGGCGTCGTTTCGCCAGACGACCCGATCGAGCGGATCGAGGCGGTCGCACGCGGATACGACATCCGCTGGCTGGTGCTGGAGCGCCGCGCGATCGTCGACGCGCTCCGGCCAGTGCTCCGTGACGCCGAGCGGCCTCGCTGGATCGGCGCTCCGGCGTGGACCCTTCCTTCCGACGCCGAAGACGGCGTCCCAACCCTCGCCCTGTACCCCGTGTGCACGACTCCAGCCGACCAGCGCTGCGCCCTGGCGGGGATCGGGGATTGACTCGTCGCGAGGCGGTCATATCCGCCGCGTTGGTGTTCATCGTGGCGCTGATCGTTCGCGTGGTCAGCGCCAGCCTGATCGTCTTTCCCAAACCGGAAGATACGGCGTACTACGTCGGCGTCGCCCGAAATCTGATCGAGGGCCGCGGCCTCGTCTCTGACGCGATCTGGAGCTACCAGACCGGGCCGCTGACCTTCCCGAAAGCGGCCTTCGAGGTGTGGCTGCCCCTGCCGACCTGGCTCATCGCCGGATCCATGGCGGTGTTCGGGGTCAGCTTCGCCGCGGCCCAGATCCCCGTCGTCCTGGTCGGAGCCCTCGTACCGGTCCTGGCGTGGCGCCTGGCGGCGGACGTCGCCAGTGAGCGGCACCTGCCGACCGGGCGGGCTCGGACGCTCGCGCTGGGAACGGGCCTCACGACCGCCGTGTACCTGCCCCTGCTCCTGCACTCGGCCTTACCCGATTCGACGATGCCCTTCGCGGCCCTGGCACTGGCCGGTTGCTTGCTCATGACCCGCATCGCTCGCGATCCCCGGGGAGCACGCGTGACGGATCCACGGCTCCTGGGGCTTGGGGTCGTCTTGGGGGTCACGGCCCTGACCCGCAATGAAGCCGTCTGGTTGGCGCTGACCTGGGTGATCGTCTCGTGGCAGGCAAACGTGAGATCTCGCACGGATCGCGTGCGACTGATCGGCATCGCTGGCTTCGTGGCGCTCGTCGTGTTCGCCCCATGGATGGCCAGGAATCTCGAGACGTTCGGTAGCCCCCTGCCGGGCCAAGCCATCACCAACGCGTTCTCCGTGACCGGTTTCGACATCTTCGCCTGGAACGACAAGCCGACGTTGGCGCGCTATCTCGCGGTCGGACCCGCCCGGCTGCTGGAGATGCGAGCCGAAGGGATCGGCCACAACCTCTTCTCGGTCCTGGTGCTGCCGGGCTTCCCCGTTTCGCTGATCGGTCTGGTCGGCCTGCCGTGGGCCGTGCGCGGACGGACGATCCGGCCCGTCGCGCTGGTTGGCGCGATGACCTTCCTGGTCACCAGCCTTGTCTTCCCCGTCGCGACGACGTGGGGGACGTTCCTGCATGCTGCTGGCCCCGTCCAGGTCCTGCTCGTGCTCTCTGCCCTCGTGGCCCTCGACGCTGTGTTCGCCGGGCTAAGCCGGCGTCGTGGCTGGGCGCGGCCCGTGGCCTGGCTGGGAGCCTTGCTCGGGATCTCAGCAAGCGTCCTCTTCTCGGCGGCGTTGATGCCAGGGTTCGGGACCGGGTCGCGAGATACAGAGCGGCAGTACCACGAGCTCGCGGCCCGGCTGGCGGCGACCGGCCGACCGCTCGACCGCGGCGCCGGTCCCGTGATCAGCAACTTCCCGATCTGGATCGCCGAGTCGCAACGGATCTCCGCCCTGGCGCTTCCGAACGAGCCGCCGACGGACGTCCTCGATCTCGCCGCCGCATTCCCGGGCACGCGGTATCTCGTCTTGATGGATGCGGACAGTGAGCACTGGCCGCAGGACCTGGATGCCGGTCTGCCCGGCAGCGAGTGCTTCACGCCCCTCGATCTCGGGCCCTACGCCGGCGCGGGCGACGACCCGCTGGCCGACACGACCGTGTACGACATCGCCTGCCCGGCCGACGCCCAGTGACCGGCCCGTATACTCCGAAGTCGATGGAAGCTGCACGCGCCGGTTCGGACGCCCTCGGCAGCCGTTTCGAGGGTCTCCACGCGGAGGCCACGGCGGCGGTCGGGTACAGCGCGAACACGATGAGCACCGTGCGCGAGCGCTACCGGGCGGCCTACGCCGAGGCGCTGGGCCACTGGCAGTCCCTCCGCGACGAACTGGAGGCCGCCGACCGCGCTCCACGCGACGCCCGACCACGGGTCATCGATGCCACGTCCGACGACGAAGCGGCGGCCGGCGCGGCGGAGGCCGGTGCCGCCGATGCCCGGTTGCGGGCTCTGCGTAGCGAGGTCGCGGCCCTGGGCAGCGAGCTGGGTGCCCATCAGTCGACGTTGGCCAAGCTCGAGTTCGCGCAGCAGGCGCTCGAGCGGACATGGCTCTTCCTGGGCCAGGGAGATGGCAGCCTGGTCGAAAGCGATCACCCGGCCGAGGACGACGACACCGCGATGCGGATCATCGAGGCCCAGGAAAAGGAGCGCGCCCGGATCGCCCAGGACATCCACGACGGCCCTGCCCAGGCATTGGCCAATGCGATCTTCCAGGCCGACTTCATCGAGCGCATCGGCGCGAGCGATCCGGTGGCCGGGGCGGACGAGGTCCGCACGTTGCGCGAGATGCTCCGTCGCGAACTGGCGAACGTCCGCGACTCGATCAACCAGCTCCGCCCGCCGCTGCTCGATGAGCTCGGCCTCGAAGGGGCCATCGAGGATGCGGTCGAGCGCCTCCGATCCCTGGCCGGGGTGGCCGCGACCGTGGACCTCGGAGCGCCGGTCGGCGTCCTGGACGTCCCGGCACGCACGGTGGCGCTGCGCGTGGCGCAGGAAGCCCTGCAGAATGTCCGCAAGCACGCTGCCGCCTCCAACGTGGTGGTGCGCACCGAGCTGGCGGACGATGATCGGTCCTTCATCCTGGAGATCCGCGACGACGGTCGCGGCTTCGATGTCGGGGCGGTGGCCGCGCGTGGCCGTCGCAACTTCGGATTGCAGTTCATGCGCGAGCGATCCGAGCTGATCGGGGGACGATTCGACGTACGATCACGGCCGGACGGCGGGACCGTCGTTCGGCTCGCGATCCCGACGGGGGTCCGGACGGGAACAAAGGAGAGCACATGAGCGCGATGGAGTACGGCGGATCCGATCGTCGACGGGGCGGTCCCGATCGACGGAGTCCCGGGGACAGCACCCGCATCCTGATCGTTGACGATCACGCCCTCTTTCGGGCGGGTGTCGCTGGGATCCTGGTCCGCGAACCGGACTTCGAGGTCGTCGGCGAGGCCGATGATTCTCGGAGCGCGCTGGAGCGAGCCATTGATACCTCGCCGGACATCGTCCTCATGGATCTCTCCCTGCCCGCGCCGGGCGGCATCGAGACGACCCAGCGGATCAAGCGCGAGCTGCCCTCGACCGGGATCATCGTGCTCGCCCAGAGCGAGGACGAAGACGCGCTGTTCGACGCCATCAAGGCCGGTGCGGCCGCCTTCATCCTCAAGGATGTCGGCCCGGACGACCTGGTGACCATCATCCGGCGCGTCGCCGTCGGCGAGTTCCTCATCAACGACAAGGTCTTCGCCAAGCCCGCGGTCGCATCGCGCGTCCTCAAGGAGTTCCGTGAGCTGGCCGTCTACGGCCAGGAGGCCGCCCCGATCTTCGCCCCGCTGTCGCCGCGCGAGGTCGAGATCCTGGACAACATCGCCCAGGGCATGACCAACAAGCAGGTCGCCTACGCGCTGTCGATCAGCGAGCAGACCGTCAAGAACCACATGAGCTCCATCCTGCGCAAGCTGTCGGTCAACGACCGGACCCAGGCCGTGGTGTACGCGATGCGCCAGGGCTGGATCCGGATGCCCGAGGATTGATGTCGGACGGGGCCGCCACACCGGCCGCCGACCTCGCCGGGTTCACCACCCGGCTGGGGAATGACCTCGTCGCGCTCGACGCAGAGCTTGCCGAGGTGGACCTGCTCATCACCCAGGCACGGGCCGAGGCCACGCGGCACGCCACACGCCGCACCTCGGCGTCCGACAAGCTCGCCGCGCTCCCGACCGACGGCGACCCCAAGGACCGCCTTGAACTGGCCACCAGCCTGATCATGCTGACCAAACGCGCCGCCCTGATGGATTCGCAGGTCGACGTGCTGGAGGGCAAGCGACGGGCCCTGGGCCGCTACCGGGACGCGATCGTCTCCTACCTGGAGGCGGCCAATGCCCTGGACCCGAACGCCATCGCGGCGATCCCGCTGGTGATCGTGCCGTCCCTGGGCGCCGGTGACGCCCCGATGCCACCCGCCGTCTCCCGGCTGGTGCTGGGTGCCCAGGAGGACCTCCGCCGCGAGATCGCCCGGGCGATGCATGACGGCCCGGCGCAGAGTCTGACCAACATCGTGCTCCAGGCCCAGATCCTGGAGCGCTTGGTCGAGCGCGATCCGTCGGCGGCCGCCGGTGAGGTGCGCCAACTGACGGCGATGGTCCAGCAGACCCTGGATGCCACGAAGTCGTTCATCTTCGATGTCCGTCCGATGGTCCTTGACGATCTGGGATTGGTGCCGACGCTGCGCCGAGCCACCCGCGAGCGCGGGCGGCGTGCGGGCATCCCGGTCGAATTCGACTCCCTTGGTCAGGATCGGCGCTTGTCGATGGACCTGGAGAGCGGCCTGTTCCGGATGCTCGACGAAGCCCTGGCAGCGTACCTGACGACCAACCCGGATCGGATCACCCTGCGCCTTGACTGGGCGGAGCAACTCGAGGCCCGGATCACGGCGACGCGTGCGGTCGTCGAGCGGCCACCCGCCGCGGATACGACCCTGGCACCGGCCGCCCACGACGGCAAAGATCTGCCTCCTGCCCTGGCCGCGATGATGGAGGACCGCCGCTCCGACGAGCGAGACGCGGTCGAGGCCGCCCTGCGCGACTCGATCGTCGTGCTGCCGCCCACGTCTTGGCGCGAGATCCAGGGCCGGGCGGCATCGATCGGGGTCGTCGCCGAACTCTTGGCCGACGGCGGCGAACTACGCCTGTTGGCGGACATCCCGGTCATCCCTGGACCCGTCACCGGCTGAAGGGGTCGGCCATGCGCGGACAAGGGCTCGTCGAGTACGGCCTGATCTTGGCCCTCACAAGCCTGCTCACGGTCGTCTGGTTGGTCGTCTTCGGCGGCGCCGTCTCGGACGCGCTGGCGGCCATCGCCCAGGCCATCGACCAGGCCACCGGCGGCTGACCGCCGGACCCGAACCCAGTACCATCGTCTCAGTTCCATCTCCGCGACTCGCGCCTATATTGAGGCGGCCCTCATCTGAGGGTGAGTACTCATCCAGGAGGCCGCCACATGGCGCTGTTCACCGATCTCTATCTCCGCGTCGTCGAGAAGTTCAATCGCGACGAGGAAGGCCAGGGTCTCGCGGAGTACGCGCTGATCCTCGCGCTCATCGCCATCATCGCGATCGTCGCCCTCATCTTCCTGGGCGGCCAGGTCAGCAAGATCCTCAGCACGGTCGGCAGCTCGATCTAGTCACCGTCGCACCGACATCGATAGACCGCCGGTCCATCTGGGCCGGCGGTCTTGGATTCCTGCGAAACAGCCAACTCTCTCCCGACTACACAAGTCTGTCGGCGACCGGACTGCTGTGCTCCGGACCGCCGGTCGTCGTCTTGCGGACGCACCGAAACATCAGTCGGATGCACGCGATAGGTCATCCGACCTGCTTGACAGGCACGGGGCTGGTACGTACCGTGACGCGGCCTCCGCCAGTGCGGGGAGATTCTGAGAAAGGAGGAACCCCATCACAATGACGTCCATCTATCTTCGGGTCATGGAACTCATCAATCGCGACGAGGAAGGCCAGGGTCTCGCGGAGTACGCGCTGATCCTCGCGCTCATCGCCATCATCGCGATCGTCGCTCTCATCTTCCTGGGCGGCCAGGTCAGCAAGATCCTCAGCACGGTCGGCAGCTCGATCTAACCGAGCTTCCAACGAACTGGTCCAGGACCGTCGTGGCCGCAAGGCACGACGGTCCTGCCGTATCTCTGGCGCATGTCGGCCCGCTGACCTTCCTATTGACGGAGCCGGCATACCTCGTACCGTGAACGCGATCCTGAAAGAAAGGAGGTATCGACCATGTCCAGCCGACTCGAGGCCCTCTTGCGCATCGTTCGTCACCACGACGACGGGCAGGGTCTCGCCGAATATGCACTCATCCTGGCACTCATCGCTATCGTCGCCATCGTCGCCCTGATCTTCCTTGGCTCACAGATCAGCGACAAGCTCAGCGTCGTCGGAAACGCGATCTAACGCGATAGTCGACGCAATCGACATCCTTCGCACTCATCACCGACCCGTCGGACATCCGTCCGGCGGGTCGTTGCGTACCCGCCACAGGACCGGGCTGTCCGCTACGCGACAGCCGGTCACCAACCTTGCATGCAACCTTGCGTCACGCACGGATTCCTGCCGTTTCCTACTAGAGGGTCCTAGGCCTTTGGTATAGTCGCGCGGCTTTTGGCCGGTGCTACAGTGGTGCCACCTGTCACACCATCGCCTTCGGGGAGATACATCTTGAAGCGCTCTAATCGGCTGGTCCTGCTCGTCGGGGTCTTCCTCGCCATCGTGGCCTTCATCGGGATCCTGTTGATCTCGCAAGGGTCTGGCGGCAACTCCGGCGAACCGGAGGTCATCACCGAACTGCCGACCGTCATCGCCAAGGCCGATATCCCGCTCGGGAGCCGGATCAAGGCCGACCAGGTCGAAGTCGTCGTCAAGCCGATCAGTGGCCGGGACGCGGACGCCTTCGGCGACAGCTCGCAGGTGATCGGCAAGATCGTTCGCGAGAACGTCGCGACCGGTGCCGCCATCACGGCCGCCACCCTGACCGGCGCTGCCCCTGGCCAGATCCTGGACATCGACGTCCCGCCGACCCTGCGCGCGATCACGGTCCAGGTGGACCAGGTCACGGGCGTGGGCACGGTCATCAAGACCGGCGACTTCGTGGACATGGTCGTGGGCTTCACCGGCGACAAGTTCCCGGTCATCACCCTTAACGCCCAGGACGACACGTTCACGGTCGTGAGCGGCCTCAACAGCACGAGCGTCAAGGCGCTCCTCCAGGGCATGCAGGTCCTGGGCACGCTGCTGCCGCCCCCGCCCGCGAGCAATACCACGGCCGAGGATCCCAACGCGCCGCCAGCTGGCGAGAGCGGCACGGCCCTCAATGGCCAGCAGCAGATCGTCGCCCTGGCGGTCACCGCCCAGCAGGCGGAGATCATCAAGTTCGCCCAGCTGGACGGCAACATCTCTCTCGTCCTGCGCTCGCCGGACGACTTCCTGGACGAGGTCACGGGCGAGCCCATCGTCCCCGTCCCGGACGTGACCACCGGCCTGATCCTCAAGACCCTCGTCGACACCTACGGCGTGCTGCCGCCGGAACTCGTCGAGACCGTCCTGCCGGCCCAGCCCACCCCGTAACCCACTGACGACCGGCACTCCCCGCCGGCGACCGTGACCAGCGGTGCGACGGGCGCGACGGACCTCCGGGTCCCGCGCCCGTCGGCATCACCGGATCCTTTTGCACCGACCTCGCATCACCAACCACTGAGTAACGAGAGCCCGAACCACTGATGGCCGACACGATCCGCGTCCTCATCGTCGATGACATCCCGGAGACCCGCGATCACCTCACGAAGCTGCTCGGCTTCGAGGGCGATATCGACGTGGTCGGTTCCGCGGCGTCCGGCGCTGAGGCGATCTCGCTGGCGACCTCGCTCACCCCGGATGTCGTCCTGATGGACATCAACATGCCGGACATGGACGGGATCGCCGCGACAGAACAGCTCGCCCGCGCGGTCCCCACGGCCTCGGTCGTGATGATGTCCGTCCAGGGTGAGGCGGACTACCTCCGCCGCTCCATGCTCGCCGGGGCCCGAGAGTTCCTCGTCAAGCCGTTCAGCAGCGACGAACTGACCGCCTCCATCCGCCAGGTCTACAGCCGGGAGAAGGAGAAGCAGGGGCTCATCGCCGGTGCGCCCACATCGGCGGCCACCAGTGCGGCCGCCAGCGCCGCCGCGTCGACGGCCCGGACCGACGGGGGCGAGCCCGGTATCGTGGTCGCGGTCTTCTCACCCAAGGGCGGTGTCGGTCGGACGACCGTCGCGGTCAACCTGGCCGTCGCGGCCGCGACGGAACTGGGCAAGAAGGTCGTCCTGGTGGACGGGTCCTTCCAGTTCGGCGACGTGGGCGTCCTGCTCAACCTCAACCCGAAGAACAAGTCCATCGCCGATCTCGTCCCGGAGCTCGAGCAGGCCGGCAACGACGTCGAATCGATCGATACCTTCGTCATCAACCACTCCGCGGGGATCCGGGTGCTGCTTGCACCGCCGTCGCCGGAGATGGCCGAACTCATCACGCCGTCGGGCATCCGACGGATCATCGACACGCTCCGACGGACCCACGATCTCGTGGTCGTGGACTGCACCGCATTCTTCAACGACACCACGCTGGCCATCCTGGACAGCGCCGACACGATCCTGACCATGCTCAGCCTGGAGATCACGAGCATCAAGAACATTCGCCTCTTCCTGGAGGTCGCGGACCAGCTCGGCTATGAAGGCGGCAAGATCCGGCTCGTCCTCAATCGCGCCGACTCGGCGCTGGGCATCCGCGTCGCGGACGTCGAGCACTCGATCGGTCGGAAAGTGGACGACACCATCGTCAGCGACGGGCGGAGCGTCGTATACGCGCTCAATCGGGGCGTCCCGTTCTTCCTCAGCAATCGGGAGGCCCAGGTCTCCCAGGACATCCTGCGGTTGGCCAAGGCGGTCACCGGCGAGCGGGCGCACGTCGCGTCCGGCGCCGATACGCGCAAAGCCCCGCAGAAGAAATCGTTGTTCGCATGGCGCTGATCACGCTGATCCACGCGTTTGAAGTCGGCCCCTCGGGGCGAAAAGGGGTGTAGGCGATGTCCCTGTTGAAGCGGATCGAGAGTGCTCGACCTGGTGGTGCCCCTGAGGGGCCGGCCGGCGGAGCGCCCAACAATCCCAACCTCCCGGCACCGGCTGGCGGTCCGCCGTCCATGCCGACGACGCCGCGTCTCGCGACGCAGGCGCCCGTCCGCGAGTCGTTCCGAGACGTCAAGTTCCGGATCCAGAGCCGGGTCATCCAGGACCTGGATCCAAAGCTCGACCTGTCAAACCAGGTCGAGGTACGACGCCAGATCGAGGAGATCTTCGGCAAGGTCATCGACGAGGAAGGCCTCGCCCTGACCCGCGCCGAGCGTGTCCGGATGCTGGAGCAGATCACCGATGAGATCATCGGCCTGGGTCCGCTCGAGCCGCTCCTGCGCGACGAGTCCATCACCGAGGTGATGGTCAACGGCCCGCGCCAGGTCTACATCGAGCGATCCGGCAAGCTCGAGCTCACGAACGTCGTCTTCCAGAACGATGACCACGTCATGCGCATCATCGATCGGATCATCGCCCCGATCGGCCGACGCGTGGACGAGTCGTCGCCGATGGTCGACGCCCGACTGACCGACGGCTCCCGCGTCAACGCGATCATCCCGCCGCTGTCGCTGGTGGGCCCGGTCATCACCATCCGGAAGTTCTCCGCCTCGCCGTTCACGACGGACGACCTGGTCCGGTTCGGCACGGCCACCCCGGACATGTTCGACTTCCTGAAGGCCTGCGTGGAGGCCCGCCTCAACATCTTCGTGTCGGGCGGCACGGGCTCGGGCAAGACCACCACCCTGAACGTCCTCTCGTCCTTCATCCCGAACGACGAGCGGATCGTGACCATCGAGGACGCTGCCGAGCTGCAGCTCCGCCAGGAGCACGTCGTGACCCTGGAGTCGCGCCCGCCGAACATCGAGGGCAAGGGCGCCATCCCGATCCGCGAACTCGTGCGCAACGCCCTGCGGATGCGGCCTGATCGCATCATCGTCGGCGAGTGTCGGTCCGGTGAGGCGCTGGACATGCTCCAGGCCATGAACACGGGCCACGATGGCTCGATGTCGACCGGCCACGCCAACTCCCCGCGCGACATGCTGTCGCGCCTGGAGACGATGGTCCTCATGGCCGGCGTGGACCTGCCGCTGCGGGCCATCCGCGAGCAGGTCGCGTCCGCGGTGGATCTCATCGTCCAGCAGAGCCGCCTCAAGGACGGCACCCGGCGGATCGTGAACATCACCGAGGTCCAGGGCATGGAGGGTGATGTCATCGTCATGCAGGACGTCTTCGTCTTCGAGCAGACGGGAATCATCGAAGGCAAGATCCAGGGTCGCCTCAAGGCGACCGGGATCCGGCCCAAGTTCGTCGAGAAGTTCGAGGTGATGGGGATCAACCTGCCGCCCGGCCTCTTTGGCTTCAGCTACTAAGGAACGGGAGGACTACCGACCGTGGACGTCATGACCCTCGCGGTGGCGGGTGTCGCCGCGCTGGCCATCCTGCTCATCGCGGTCGGTGTCGCGAGCTCTGGGAGCTCGGGGATCTCCGATCGTCTGGAACGCTACGCATCCGGCAAGCCGGATGCCAAGGCCAGTGCCAGTGGGCAGGGGCCGATCAGCGACCTCATCGCCCAGAGCGCGGCTTTGGCCAACCTCAACAAGGTCGTCGAGGGACGCGACTTCGGGGCGAACCTCGCCCGCGACATCGCCCGCGCGGACCTCAAGCTCAAGCCCTCAGAGTTCCTGTTCATCTGGGTCGGCGCGACGATCGGCATCCCCCTGGCGATGATCATCCTCTCGCCGTTCATCCCGGCCTTCGGCAGCCCCATCACGTGGCTCGTCGGCGGGCTCATCGGGTTCTACCTGCCACGCTTCTGGCTCAATCGGCGCAAGGGTGGCCGCCTCAAGGCCTTCAACAAGCAGCTGCCCGACACGATCACCCTCATCGCCAACGCGCTGCGGGCCGGGTCCTCGTTCCTGCAGGCGATCGAACTGGTCGTCCGTGAATCGCGCCCGCCGATCTCCACGGAGTTCGGCCGGGTCATCCGCGAGGTCAACCTGGGTCTGCCATTCGAGCAGGCGCTGGAGAACATGGTCCGCCGCGTCCGATCGGATGACCTCGAGCTGATGGCGACCGCCATCTCCGTCCAGCACCAGGTCGGCGGCAATCTCGCCGAGATCCTGGACTCCATCGCTTACACGATCCGCGAGCGAGTCCGCATCAAGGGCGAGATCCAGACCCTCACCGCGCAACAGCGCCTGTCGGGCTATGTCGTCGGCTTCCTGCCGATCGCCCTGGCCGGCTTCCTGTTCGTGGCGGCCCCTGGCTTCATGGAGCCGATGTTTTCTAACCCGCCCGCCATCCTCGGCCTGCCGGCCGGCGTGGTCATCCTGATCTTTGGCGGGATCATGATGTTCATCGGGTTCATGTTCATCCGTAAGATCGTGGATATCGAGGTCTAGCCGATGGATCCCCTGGCGATCGGCGTCGCCGCTCTGGCGGCGGGCGCGATCCTCCTCATCGTTTTTGGATTGGCGGGCAGTTCGCCGGTCGATCCGGTCCAGGCGCGCCTGACCCAGCTCGGCACGATGCAGGCCAAGAACCTCGAGGAACTCGAGCTGCAGGCACCGTTCATCGAGCGGACGCTGCGACCGTTGGCAGCCAGCCTGTCCGGTCGCATGTCCCGCATGGCGTCGAGCAGTTTCAGCGACCGCACGGAGAAGCGCCTGGCGCTCGCCGGCAATCCCGGCGACCTGCGCGTTGCGGACTGGCTGGGCATCAAGGCCATCGCTGCGGTGGTCGGCGGACTGTTGTTCTTCTTCCTGTTCGGGGTCGTCGGGTTGCTGGGCTTCCCGTTCCCGATCAACTATATGTTCGCGATCATCGGCCTGCTGTTCGGCTACACCGCGCCGGAGTTCTGGCTGGGTGGACGCGTCAAGAAGCGCCAGAAGGCCATCCTGCTGATGATCCCGGACACCCTGGACCTGCTGACCATCTCGGTCCGCGCCGGTCTCGGCTTCGATGCCGCACTCGGCAAGGTCGTGGAGAAGCTCAAGGGCCCGCTGTCCGAGGAGTTCCGCCGCGCGATGGCGGAAATCCGCGTCGGCAAGGCTCGCCGAGACGCGTTGCGCGACATCGTGCCGCGCACGGAGGTCGGCCCGCTGACCAACTTCATCGGCGCGATCATCCAGGCCGAGCAGCTCGGTGTCTCGATCAGCAAGGTGCTCCAGGTCCAGTCCGAGCAGCTCCGCATCGAGCGGCGCCAGCGGGCGGAGGAGCAGGCCGCCAAGGCCCCGATCAAGATGCTGTTCCCGCTCGTGGGGTGCATCTTTCCCTCGCTGTTCATCGTCATCCTTGGCCCAGCCATCATCCTGATCGTCCAGAACCTGGCTGTCTGATCGACGACCAGTCGAGCCGGGGGGAGTGGGGCGAGATGAGTGCCGTGGCGGGGGCGCGGAAGCCGGTGGGCGCCCAGAACATCACACGCCACACGAGCCTTGCGACGTCCCTGGAGGTCGCCGGATCGCTGTGGGCCAAGTTCAAGGGGTTGATGGGCCGGCCCGATCTCGCGACGGACTGCGGGCTGTGGCTTCCTGATTCGAACGGGATCCACATGATGTTCATGCGCTTCCCGATCGATGCCATCTTCCTGGGCCGAGTCGATCCGTCTGGGCTGCGCCCCGTCGTCTCCGTGCATCGCGACTTGCGTGCGTGGACGGGGCTCGTGCCGCTGGTCCGCGGAGCGCACGGGGTACTGGAACTCCCGGTCGGGGTCGTGGACGCATCCGAGACGCAGGTCGGCGATCTGGTCCGCCTCGACTGAGGAGCCGGGCCCGGCGGCGGGCCCGGCGGGCCCATCACCGGCGCCTCGAATCGGCATCCAGAGCTGTGGCCGCTGCAAGCTCGGCGGCGAGCGGCCCTCGCTGGCGAATCCTCGGCATACAGAGCCCTGGTCGCTGCTAACGCGGTGGAGACGCGCGACAGGCTTGGGACGCTGCTCGTAGCAGAGGCCGGACTGCTGTTTGCCGATTCCGACGGCCGGCACGAGCGCCGAGGCCGAGGCCCGAGGCCAGGCCGCGACCAGGATCGTCGGCCGAGACCGAGGCCCTGCCCGAGGTGGCACCGCACAGCCCTATTCTCGGTATACAGAGCCGTGACTTCTGCTGGCTCGGCCGCGAGCGGCCCGCGGGGGCGAATGCTCGGCATACAGAGCCCCGGTCGCTGCTAAGGAGGTGACGACGGGCGACTGGCCTGGGACGCAGCGCGTAGCAGCAGCCGGACCGCTGTATGCCGATTCCGACCGCCGGCACGAGCGCCGGGCGAGGCCGAGCATCCCATCGCCGCCCCGGAATCGGCACCTAGAGCTGTGCCTGCTACTAGCCTGGCCGCGGGCGTCTCGGACTGGCGCATCCTCGTCAAACAGAGCGCCCATCGCTGCTAACGCGGTGTAGGCTCAAGACGAGGCCGTGAACCTCCTCATACCAGAAGTAGGACCGCTGTATGCCGATCCCGGCGCTGGATCGGGCCGGGCCCCGACGCCGATCGCAGATAAGCGCCAGCAAACCGGCGGATACGGGCCAGACAAGCCAACCCGATCATCATCGGCGCATGGATGATCGTCGAGTCGGTCGGGCGTTCCGCGAGATCAGGATCCACCTCGGTCTGCGTCAGGCGGACGTGTCAGTGGAATCAGGTGTGAGTCAACGGACGATCTCGGAGATCGAGCTCGGCCGCCTTGAGCACGTCCGCCTTCGGACGCTTCGCAAGGTCGCGGACGCGCTGGATGTCCGTGTCGGCATCGACACCTGGTGGCGCTCAGGGCGGATCGATCATCTGCTCGATCAGGGGCACGCGGCACTGGTCGAACACGTGGCGCGCACCCTCCGGGCCGAAGGTTGGACCGTGCGGGTCGAAGTCACGTTCAACGAGTTCGGCGAGCGCGGCTCGGCCGATCTGGTTGCCTGGCACCCTGCCGAGCGGGCCCTCCTCATCATCGAGGTCAAGACGCGCATCGACGACACCCAGGAAGCGACGTCAACGTTCTCAAAGAAGGTCCGCATCCTGCCGCAGGTCCTTGCCCGCGACGAAGGATGGGACGCCATGACCATCGGTCGCGTGTTGGTCCTGGCAGATACGCGGCTGAACCGGGCACTCGTCCGCGACCATGCGGCCACGTTCGACTCGATCTGGCCCGCGCGGACCTCCGACGTGCGCCGCTGGGTGCAGCGACCGCGACGACCCGGACAGGAACCCGTCGACGCGCGCCCGTCGGCCGCGGCCCGAGCGTCGTTCGGCGGCATCTGGTTCATCGCGGCGGCGGCCGTCGGCACGAACCTGCGAGCCGTTTCGCGCGTCCGGCGTCCGACGACCGCCGCGAGCACCGGCCGGGCCGACACCCCAGCCGCATGATCGACCTGGTCCGTGCCGCCACCACGCGCGTGCTGGACCTGGCACTGCCCGGGACGTGCGTCGGCTGCGGTCGGGAGGGCCCGCCGCTCTGTCCGGTTTGCGAGCCGGCCCTCGATGCCCGGCTCGCCGAGCCAGCGGGCACGCCGATCGGCCTCCCGGCGGACATCCCGGCGCCCCTCCTGCAGATCGACTGGTGCGCCCCGTTCCGCGGCACGGTCCGCGATGCCCTGCACGCCATCAAGTACGGGGCGGAGCAACGGCTCGCCCATCCGCTGGGCGCCGCCGTGGCCCGGCGTTGGGCAGCGGTCGGCGTCGGCGCGGACCTCGTCGTCCACGTCCCCGTGCACGACGACCGTCGCCGGGTCCGTGGCTACGATCAGGCCCAGCTCATCGCCGACGTGGCCGCCAGGCGACTCGGCCTGCATCACCGACCGGCCCTGTACCGCCAGCGGGCCACGACCGCCCAGTTCGACCTGGACCGCCGGCACCGAGCGACCAACGTGGCAGGCGCGTTCGCCGTCCGTCCCGAGCACACGGCGGCGGTCCGAGGCCGCTGGGTCCTCCTGATCGACGACGTCCTGACCACGGGCGCCACGCTCGCGGCCTGCGCGACGGCCCTGGAGCTGGCTGGTGCGGCGGCCGTCTCCGCCGTCACGGTCGCCCGCGAACGTTGATCCGAGCGGGTCGGCCTATACTCGAAGTCACGCGCCCAAGGTCCCTGGAGGTTTGTCATGCGGACCATCGTCAAGGGCAAGAACATCGAGATCCCGGACCGGGTCCGCGACTACGCGGAGCGCAAACTCGGCCGCCTCGAGCGCATCCTCGATGATCGGTCGGATGCCATCGTCGAGTTCTCGAACGAGATGCACCGCAGCGCGTCCGATGCCCACATCGCGGAGGTGACGCTGGTCATCGACGGGCAGGTCCTGCGCAGCCACGCCGTCGGCGTCAGTTACCAGGCCGCCCTGGACGTCGTGATCGACAAGGTCGAGCGCCTGGCGGTCGAGCACAAATCGAAGCCGCGCGTCCGCTCCCGCCCGGAGGAGGAGAAGTCCCTCCTGCGCAAGCTCGCCGACGGCACGGCGGACGCCGGCCGCGAACGTCGCGTGGTCAAGACCAAGCGCTTCGCCATCGAGCCGATGTTCGAGGAGGATGCGATCGCGGCGATGGCCGAGCTCGGACACCAGTTCTACGTGTTCGTCAACGCCGAGACAGAGCGGATCGCCATCCTGTACGTCCGCGATGACGGCGACTTCGGCCTGATCGAGCCATCGCTCGGCGGCGACTACACGAAGGGTCGCTCGAAGCGCGACGGCCGGGACCGCTGACGGCTTCGGCCCGGATCAATCCTGGCCGCGCCGGTAGTCGCCCACCCGCTCGCGTCACGAGGCCCGCGTCCACCATCCCGCGCCGGATGGTCGCCACGTCCGGATGGAACAGCGCGAGGCGCATGTTCACCTCCTTCTCGGGATACGGGCGATCTTCGGTGAACACCGCATCGCGCAGATAGCGGTAGATCATCAGGCGTCGGCGTTGGCGGGCCGGGATGGATGTCAGGCGGCCGTCACGGATGAACGCCCGCACGACACTGGCAACGAACACCGGGTCCTCGGTGGCCGGTGATGGTTCCTCGGCGGCGGATCGATCCTCGTCCATCGGCGCGCATCGTACGATGCCGCGGATGCTTCCCGACGGCCGACGACTCGGAGCGCACCTGCCCCTCGCCGGCGGCATGGTCAAGGCCGTCGAACGCGCCCACGCGATCGGCGCCGACGCGCTCCAGATCTTCACCGACAACCCGACAGCCTGGGTCCATCGCGCCGAGCCGCCGGTCGAACTCGCCGCCTTTCGTAGCCGGCTGGCGGACCTCGGCATCGGGCCGATCGCCATCCACGCCGCCTATCTCGTGAACCCGGCTGGGCCTGATCCCACCCTCTTCGCACGTTCCGTGGAGATCCTGGCCCAGGAGCTGCGCGGGGCTCCGGCATTCGGCGCACGGTTCGTGAACGTGCATATCGGCTCGCACCGGGGCGCCGGGCTGTCAGCCGGCGTCGAGCGGGTCGCGGAGGCGGTCGCCCTCGTCCTCGGCGAAGTCGATGACGGACCCGATGCCGCGATGCTCGTCCTGGAGAACTCGGCCGGCAGCGGCTGGGGCCTCGGCACGAGCGTCGATGAGCTGGCGTCGATCGCCGAAGCCATCGACCGGCGCGGCGTGTCGGCCGCGCGCATCGGCTTCTGCCTCGACACGGCCCACGCGTGGGGCGCCGGCATCGACCTTGGCGACCCGGACGCCATCGATGCCTTCCTCGACGACTTCGACCGGCGCATCGGGCTGTCGCGCCTGGTCATGGTCCACCTCAACGACTCCCGCTCCGAGCGTGGCTCGCGGCTGGACCGTCATGAGCACCTGGGCGCCGGTCGCATCGGCGCCGTTGGGCTGACCCACTTGCTCCGACATCCGGGTCTCGCCCGAGCGCTCCACATCCTCGAGACACCGGGCATGGACGAGGGCTACGACGCCGTCAATGTGGATCGTGCCCAGAGGCTGGCAGCCGGTCAGACGATCGGCGACCTGCCGCCGGAGGCGTTCGACCTGCGCGGCTCCCGAACGCGGACGGCACCGCCGTGATCGCACGCCTTGACCGCTGGGCACTGCCCGTTCTGCTGCTCCTGGCGGCCGCGCTGCGCCTCCCGGATCTCGCCACGCGCGGGACCTGGGACGGCGACCAGGGCCACGACATGCTCGTGCTCCGAGCGTTCGTGCGCGACGGGGTGATCCCGCTGCTCGGTCCGCCGACGTCGATCGGGGACGTGCATCACGGAGCCTGGTACTACTACCTGCTCACGCCGGTCGCGGCCGTGACCGGCGGCGATTCGCCACTGGCCGTCGTCGCGGTCATCGCGCTCGCGGGCGTCGCGGCGGTCGGGGTCGTGTGGTGGCTGGCGCGCTCGATCGGCGGGCCGCTCGCCGGCCTGGTCGCCGGACTCGTCCTGGCGATCTCGGCAGCCGCCATCGACGAGTCGACCTTCATCTGGAACCCGAACTTCATCGCCCTCTCGAGCGCGGTCTCCCTGGCCGGTGCCTGGCGGGCATGGCAGGGCGGGACGCCGCGCTGGTGGCTGATGGCAGCCCTCGGGACGGCAGTGACGATGCAGTGCCATGTCCTGGGCGTCGCGCTCCTCCCGATCGTCGGCGTGCCGTTCGTGCTGGACGCCCGCCGACGCGGGCTCGGGCATGTGGGTTGGGGCGTCGCGGCGATCTTCGCGGTCGCCTATCTGCCGTTGGCCATCAACGAACTGACGACTGGGTTCTCCGAGACGCGGGCCGCTCTCGAGTATCTCGGCGGCGATCGTGCGTCGAACGCGCCAGGTGTCCTGGACCGATTCGGGATCGCCGGGTTGCGGGTGGTGTCGTGGCCGCTCGTCGGACTGATCACGGCAGGCTTCCTGCCAGCGGTCGCGGCCACGGCGGCGATCGTCGCGATCATCGCCGCCCTGTGGCGACGCGGGGCGGGGCCCGTGGCTCTGACGGCCAGGTGGTTCGGGCTGGCGCTGCTCTGGTCCATCGCCTTCCTCACGGTGGCCGCCCCGAGCCTCGCGACCGTCATCCCTGGTTTGCCCAACGACCACTACCACGCGTTCGCGGACCCGCTGGTCGTCGTGCTCGTGGGTCTGGGGATCGCGGCGGCCGTCCAGGGGTCGCACTCGGCCGGTGTGGCCGTGGGTGTCGCGGCCATCGCCCTGTCCGCCCTGATCGGCTGGAACGTGACGCATCTGCCGCCGGCCGCCCATGTCGACGGTGGCTATCCGGCCGCCGAACGGGCCGGTGTTCGCGTCCTGGACGCACTCCGGGGTGCCGGGGTCGCGTCGAGCGACGTGGTCCTGGTCCGCTCGCTGCCGCCGTTCAAGTCGACCGAGGCCATGGCGTATCCCTTGATCCGTGCCGGGCAGGTCGTGCTGGCTGAGACGCCCAAAGGTGTGGCGCCGGGGAGCGTGGCGGTGCCGGCGGACGGCTCGGCCGGATCGTGGCGCGGGCTGGTCCTGCTCTGCGACCAGCTGTTCCGTGGTGCGATCGGCGCCGACTGCGGCGGGCCGGCAGAGTCCGTCGTCGCGCCGGACGCGGGTGGTGCCGGGACTGCCGGCTCCTGGGGGCCGCTCCTGGTCCGCTTCGAGGCGCACCCGGGTCGGTGGGTGTCGGTCTACGGGCCGCCACCAACCCCGTAGGTAGCGGATCCTCGGCATATAGAGCGGTGGCCGCTGCAAGGCGGAGGGCGACGCGGCCAAACCGCGACATGCGATCGAATCGGGCCGATACCAGCAGTCCCACCTCTAGGCGCCAGGGACGGACGCAGGGTCGGGGCTCCGCCTGCTCGTAGTAGCGGCGGGGCCGCTGTATGCGAGAAACCGCGCGAGAAACCGCGCGGGCCTTGGCCGAGCCGCGGCCCGACGCCCGACGCCCGACGCCCCGGAATCGCGAATGCCGGCGCCCCAGACGCCGGCATTCGCTGTCCCCGAGACCCGGACGGTGGAGGGCGATCCGGGTCGAGCCCTGAAGTGTTCGCTAGAAGCGGCCGGGTTCGCGGCCGTTGGATCGGGTGATGGGTCGGACCGTGCCGACCGCGGTGCTGGAGCCCATGCCACCCACGCCACCGACCCGGCCCACCATGGGTCGCGAGCCGCCGATCGGGGACCCAAGCTGACGCTCGGTCGTCCGGTCCGGAGCGGATGACGTGCCGATGGCGCTGTCCGTACCAAAGGCGCGGCCGTAGCGGCGCATGCGCACCGCGAGGTAGTACTCCATGATCTGGCGGACCTGCGGCTCCGAGAGGAGCTCGTCCGCCCGCAGCGCGTACTCGACGCGGGCAGTGGGATTGGCAGGTCCCGAGGCGACGAGGCCCAGGTACTGCGGGGTGTCAGCGTCGTCGCGAAGCTCGCGCAGGCCACGGGCCAGCTTGGTGGCCGTGCCGAGTGACGGCATCCGGTCGCCGCGGATCAGGCGCGAGATCGTCGAGTGATCGACACCTGACTGCTGGGCCAGTTGCCGCTGCGACATCTTCTTGGCCTTGAGCTGCGCTCGGAGCCATTCGTTGAACGCTCGGCCGTTCTGGGTGGTCATGCTGCCTCTTGGCACTCCTGCGGCGGATCACGTGCGGCCAATGCCGCTCGGTCGTTGCCTCGATGCCACGATGATGGGCAGGCAACCCCCGCCGCTATATCACCCGTTCGTACCGTTCTGGTCCCGCGAACGGCCGGGTCGAGCGGTCCCGTGTGGTGTGGTCACCGGCAGTCCGCGCATGTGTCACGCAGTCGATTCCCCCGTACCAAGGTACGCCCAGGTCGTCGACGTGGATGCAACGGCGGGACGACGTTCTGTTACGTGGGGCTATCGATACTGCGTTCAGACACCGGGATCAGACGACGGACGTCGCTCCGAGGCCATCGACGTGATCGGGCTGCGGGATCCGACCCATCCCGCGTGGCTTGGACGACACCGCGTAGGCGACGGAGCCCAGCACGATGATCGAGAAGACGCTGATGACCCGGTCCAGCAGGGCGATCGCGGTCGCTTCCGGGAGCGGCACCCCGTAGGCTACGGTCAGGACCCCGACCACGCCCGCCTCGACGATGCCGAGACCCGCCGGGCTGAGCGGCACGGCCGTCAGCAGCGACCCGATGAGCGCCACGAACACGGCGCCCGACAACCCCAGCGACACGTCGCCGAAGCCCAGGGCCTGGACCACGAAGTACAGGCGCAGGCCCTCGGTCAGCCAGATCAGGCCGGTCAGGAGCGCCAGGATGGGCAGGGAACGCACGGCCATGGCGCCGAATACGCCCTGCTCGAAGCGCTCGTAGAACTCCATGATCTGGTGCGGCAGGAAGCGCAGCGCGGTGATGATCCGGCGCCCGAAGTTGCGCATCGTGAACAGCCCGAAGGCCAGGAGCGCGACGACCACGACGCCGATCCCGAAGACCACCTGGATGGCCGGCGGCAGCCCGTCGCGGAAGCTCCAGTAGCCCGCGGCCAGGCCCAGGATGGCGATGGCGAACAGGTCCAGGACACGCTCGATGAAGACCGTCCCGAAGGTCCGCGACAATGAGGCCGTGCTGTTGATCTTGAGCAGGTAGGCGCGATACACGTCGCCGAGCTTGGCCGGCACGACGCAGTTGACCAGCCACGACAGGAAGATGATCTCGGTCGAGTCCTTGGCCGGGATGCGCAGGCCGGTGCCGCGCAGGAGCACCGCCCAACGCAGGCCGCGCAGCGGGAAGCCCGCATAGAAGATGACGAAAGCGGCCAGGGCGAGCAGCGGGTTCATCCCCAGGATCAGCCCCGGGACTTTCTGCAGCTGCTCGCCGTTGATGCCCACGAAGACCGCGATGACGACAAGCGGGACCGCGATGGAGATGATGGTCCGCGGCTGGCGCAGTCGACGCGCGATCGACATCTGCTCGGCATCGGGTTCGCGTTCGAGCGCGGGGGCACCCGGGATCACCGGCATGGCCGGGACCGCGCCGCGATCGGCGCGCGAGTCGAATGCGGGCGTGGCCTCCATCGCCTCCGACGGTACGGGCGCGGCGCTGTCGTCATCCATCGCACGATGGTCCTGCCCGGTCATGGCCGACGCCCTGGGGTGACCCGCCCGTTCCCGCGCAGGCGCTGGATCCCCTTGGCGATCGGTGTCCACAGACGGACCGCGTAGGTCGCCCGGCCGATGACCAGTTCGCCGCCAGGGAGCGCGTCCAGCAGACCTTCCGGGGTCGACGGGTCGCCACCGAGGGCGGTATATGCGACCCCCACCTCCATCACCGAGTGCGCATCCGACACCGCGACCCCGGGCCGCTCATGCGTTCGGGCGAACGCGGCCGCCTCCTCGTTCCCGCTGCCGACCAGGCGAGCGTTGTGGACCTCGACCCAGTCCACGAGCGGAGCCAGGGCATCCAGACCAGCGCTCTTGGACAGCGAGCGGCGAAATCGATCGAACGGGTGCGGGATCCCGACCAGGCCGCCCTGCGCACGCGCCGCAGCGATCGTCTCGTCGGCGGGCATCCCGGGCTCGATCGCCCGCTCCAGGAAGGCGCAGATGAGATCGCCGTCCGCGGTCTTCACTTCCTCGCCGATGATCACGGTCAGACCCGCCGGGGCGGCATCGCGGGCGCGCAGCGCCCCTTCGATCCGGTCGTGGTCGGTGATGATCACGTGGGTCAGTCCCCGGCTCGCCGCCGCGGCCACGACCTTCGCTGGATCGGCCAGGCTGTCGAACGACGCCGACGTGTGACAGTGCAGGTCGATGAAGGCTCGATCCGTCACCGGTCCATCACGCGAATGGCCTAGATCTGCTGGACGAGGGACTTCTTGAAGAAGTCGAAGTGCTCGAGAGCGATGCCCGTCCCGAGCGCCACACAATCGAGCGAGTTCTCCGCGACGTGGCAGGGCACGCCGGTGACCTGGGTGAGCAGCTTGTCGACGTTGCGCAGCAGGGCACCGCCGCCGGACATGACCATGCCCTTGTCGATGATGTCGGACGACAGCTCAGGCGGCGTCTGCTCCAGCACGGAGCGGACCGCGGCGACCAGTTGCTGGAGCGGCGCCTCGATGGCCTCCATGACCTCAGACGAGGTGATCGGGATGGTCCGTGGCAGCCCGGCGATGAGGTCGCGGCCACGCACCTCCATGGTCAGCTCGCGCTCCAGCGGCAGGGCGGTCCCGATCTGGATCTTGACCTCTTCCGCGGTCCGCTCGCCGACCATCAGGTTGTACTTCTTGCGGATGTACGTCGCGATCGACTCGTCGAACTTGTTGCCGCCGACCCGCAGCGACTTCGAAACGACGATGCCGCCCAGGGCGATGACCGCGATCTCCGAGGTCCCGCCGCCGATATCGATGATCATGTTGCCCGACGGCCCACTGATCGGCACGTTCGCCCCGATCGCGGCCGCGAGCGGCTCCTCGATGAGGTAGGCGGCCTTGGCCCCGGCCTTGAGCGCCGCGTCGCGCACGGCACGCTTCTCGACCGAGGTCACGCCGGCCGGCACGCTGATCATGACCTCCGGCCGGCTGAACCCGATCCGCCCCTTGGTCGCCTTGGCGATGAAGAAGCGCAACATCGCCTCGGTGATGACGTAGTCGGCGATGACGCCGTCCTTCATCGGTCGGATGGCCGTGATGTTGCCCGGGGTCCGCCCGATCATCTCGCGAGCTTCCTCGCCCACCGCGACGATCCGGTTGTCATCGCTGACCGCCACGACGGACGGTTCGGTGATGACGATGCCCTTGCCTTTCACGTAGACGAGGACGTTGGCGGTGCCGAGGTCGATGCCGATCTTCATGAGCTGGTCGCGTCGTTCCCTTCTGCCAGGCGTTCGATCCTGGCGCCGAGGCCCAGGAACTTGCCTTCGATGTTCTCATAGCCCCGGTGAACGTGGTGTGCACCGTGGATCGTGGTCGTGCCCTCCGCCGCGAGCGCGGCGAGGATGAGTGAGGCTCCGGCCCGCAGGTCGCCGATCTCCACCTCCGCACCGGTCAGGCGGCTGCGCCCGTGGACCACCGCGTGGTTGGCGTCCGGAAGGTCGATGCGGGCGCCCATCCGGCGCAGCTCCGACATCCACTCGAGGCGGTCTTCGAAGATCGTCTCGTGGACCCGTGACGTCCCCTCCGCCTGTGTGAGCAGGACGGAAGTCGGCGGCTGGAGGTCCGTGGCGAGGCCCGGGTAGGCGGCGGTCGCGATGTCCGTGGCCCGAAAGCCCGTGTCGTTCAGGCTGCGGCCGTCCACCTCGATGGTATCCGTGCCGCACGAAACGTCCACACCGGCCCGGCCCAGCACATCGATGAGGGCGGCCAGGTGGTCGCACGGCGCGCCGGTCAGCGTGATGCGCCCCCCGGTGACGGCCCCCGCGATGACGAAGGTGCCCGCCTCGATCCGATCCGGGACGACGTGGTGGTCGGCGCCGCGCAGGCGCCGCCGGCCCTCGATCTCGATGGTGTCGGGATAGGTGCGCTGGACCTCCGCGCCCATCTTCTGGAGGAACGTGATGAGGTCGTCGACCTCCGGTTCCTGCGCGGCTGGCCGGATCGTGGTGTGGCCGTCGGCCAGGGTCGCGGCCAGCATGGCGTTCTCCGTGCCCATCACGGATACGAACGGGAAACGGACCTCCGTGCCCCGCAACCGGCCCGGCGCCTGGGCGTAGTAGTAGCCGTAGCGGTAGTCGATCTGGGCGCCCAGGGCGCGCATCGCATCAACGTGCAGGTCCACCGGGCGACGCCCGATGCGGTCCCCGCCCGGGTTGCTGATGATGACCCGCCCGAATCGCGCGAGGAGCGGGCCAAGGAGCATGAAGCTGGCGCGCATCTTGGCCGCGGCTTCCAGGGGCACGAACAGCCAGTCCACGTCGCCCGACGCGACTTCGTAGACGTTGGGCGCCGGATGGTCCACGACCACGCCCAGGTGCTGGAGGGTCTCGACCATGACCCGCACGTCCTCGATCTCGGGGACGTTGGTGAAGCGACAGCGCTCACCGGTCAGGGTCGCCGCCGCGAACATCTTGAGGGCGGCGTTCTTCGCGCCGCTGATCGCCACGGATCCGGACAGCGGGGTCCCGCCGTCCACGCGGAAGACTTCCCGCGTCACCGGCTCCGGCTGATACTCCCAGTGGAATGGTCGTGCGTCCGCCATCAGATGGGGCCCACCTTACCCCCGATGCCGCGGACCCTCACGGTGGCGTCGTTCCGCGACGCGGATGCGCATCAGCGCCTGCTGCAGGGCGGCGCGGGCCGCGGACAGATCGGCCGCTTCGTGGAAGCCGGACTCCAGGGCGCGCTCGGCCTCGCGGCGGGCTTCCTGCGCCTTCTCCAGGTCGATGTCGCTGGCCAGGTCCGCCGTTTCGGCCATGACCACGATCTTGTCCGGTCGGACCTGGAGGAACCCGCCGACGATCGCGAAGCTCTCCTCCGAGCCGCCGCGCTTGATGCGCAGCTCCCCGACACCGAGCATGCTGACCAGCGGGGCGTGCCCGGGCAGGACGCCCAGCTCACCCTCGACGCCGGGCAGCGTCACCGAGTCGACGTCCTCCGAATACGCCAGCCGCTCGGGCGTGACGATCTCCAGGTGGAGCGCCATCAGCCGGCCAGTTTCGCCGCGTTCTCGCGGACGTCGTCGACCGTGCCGGCCAGGAAGAAGGCCTGCTCGGGGAGGGTGTCGGTCTTGCCCTCGAGGATCTCCTTGAACGATGAGACGGTGTCCTTGATCGAGACGTACTTGCCGGAGCGGCCGGTGAAGACCTCGGCGACGAAGAACGGCTGGCTCATGAACCGCTGCAGGCGGCGGGCCCGCGCCACGGTGGACTTGTCGTCCTCGGACAGCTCGTCGATGCCCAGGATGGCGATGATGTCCTGGAGGTCGCGGTAGCGCTGCAGGACGCGCTTGGTCTCCTGGGCCACGTCGTAGTGCTCGGCGCCGACGACGTTGGGGTCCAGGACGCGCGAGGTGGAGGTCAGCGGATCGACCGCGGGATAGATGCCCAGCTCCGCGATGTTGCGCTCCAGGCGGATGGTCGAGTCGAGGTGGGCGAAGGTCGTCGCCGGCGCCGGGTCGGTGTAGTCGTCCGCGGGGACGAAGACCGCCTGGAGCGAGGTGATCGAACCCTTCTTGGTCGAGGTGATGCGCTCCTGGAGGCCGGCCATCTCTGTCGCGAGGTTCGGCTGGTAGCCGACCGCGGACGGCATGCGGCCAAGGAGGGCGGAGACTTCCGAGCCCGCCTGGGTGAACCGGAAGATGTTGTCGATGAACAGGAGGACGTCGCGGCCCTCCTCGTCGCGGAAGTACTCGGCCATGGTCAGGCCGGTCAGGGCGACGCGCTGGCGGGCGCCGGGCGGCTCGTTCATCTGGCCGAAGGCGAAGGCCGTCTTGGCCAGCACGCCCGACTCGGTCATCTCGGCGATGAGGTCGTTGCCCTCGCGGCTCCGCTCGCCGACGCCGGCGAACACGGAGTAGCCAGCATGCTCCTGGGCGACGTTCCGGATGAGCTCCTGGATGATGACCGTCTTGCCCACGCCGGCGCCGCCGAAGATGCCGATCTTGCCGCCCTTCTTGAACGGGCAGATCAGGTCGATGACCTTGAGGCCCGTCTCGAAGACCTCGACCTCGGTCGACTGCTCGTCGAAGGACGGCGCCTTGCGATGGATGGGCAGGCTGTGCTCGGCGTTCACCGGGCCCTTGCCGTCGATGGGCCGGCCGAGGACGTCGAAGACGCGGCCCAGGGTGGCCTCGCCGACGGGCACGGTGATGGCCGCGCCGGTGTCCACCACCTGGGCGCCACGGGCCAGGCCGTCGGTCGTGGTCATGGCCACCGAGCGCACCCAGTTGTTGCCGAGGTGCTGCTGGACCTCGCAGACGAGCGTGTCCTGACCCTCGCGCAGGATCTCGACGGCGTTGTAGATGGCCGGCAGCTGCCCGGCGGGGAACACGATGTCGACGACGGGGCCGGTGATCTGGATGACTCGGCCGGTCGCGGCCGGAGCGGCGATCGTCATGATGTGGGTTGCCTCCTGCGTCCTGTTGCGGTGCTCGGCGGGTGCGTGCTTGGGTGGTGCGTGCTGGGAGTGCGTGCTTGCGATCCGGGCCGTCAGCGGGCCTGGGCGCCGGACGCGATCTCGATCATCTCGCGGGTGATGTTGGATTGGCGGACCTTGTTGTAGCTGAGGGTCAGATCGTCGATGAGGTCGCCGGCGTTCTCCGTGGCGTTCTTCATCGCGACCATCCGGCTGGACTCCTCGCTGGCCTTGCCCTCCAGCACGGTCTGGAACAGGCGCGTCGCGACGTAGCGCGGCAGGAGCTGCTCCAGGACGGCGGCGGCGCTGGGCTCGAAGATGAACTGGTTGCCGGTGATGCCCTCGGTGTCCTCGCTGGGCTTGATGGGCAGCAGCTCCAGCATCTCCGGCTTCTGGGTGAGGGTCGTCACGAAGCGGCTGTAGATGACATCCACGCGGGCGTACGTGCCGGCCAGGAAGTCGTCGCTGATGAGCCGCGAGAGCGGGATGACGTCGGCGAAGGTCGGCCGATCGCCGAAGCCCGCGAAGTGGGCCTCCAGGGGCACGCCGGCGCGGCGCATGGCATCGCGGCCCTTGCGCCCGACGGTGACCACGGTCAGATCGCCCGGGTGGTCCAGGATCTCGCGCGACGCGAAGCGGATGGTGTTGGTGTTCAGGGGACCGGCCAGGCCACGATCCGTGGTGACCAGCACGATCAGGCGCTTGCCGCCCTCGTCGCGCTCGGCCAGGAGCGGATGATCCTCGGCGCCGAGCACGAAGGCGAGGTCCGCCAGGACCTCATCGAGCTTCTCGCTGTACGGCCGCGACGCCAGGGTGTCGTCCTGGGCGCGCTTCAGCTTGGAAGCAGCCACGAACTGCATGGCGCGGGTGATCTGCTTGATGTTGCCTACCGACCCGATACGACGTCGGATCTCGCGCTGACTTGGCACGAGCGGGTGGCTTCCTCCTGCTTGAGGCGACTGCCAGGCAGTCGCCGA
>JBPPMZ010000053.1:0-7426 GCA_051306295.1 Candidatus Limnocylindrales bacterium | reverse complement strand
GCCGCCGATCCCGCCGATCCCGCCGATCCCGCCGATCCCGCCGATCCCGCCGATCCCGCCGATCCCGCTGGAGCTTGTAATGCCGATGCAACGGCTTTGCAAGGTCGCGCCGGACCGACCGTCAGGCCATGGCGGCGAACCTGTGGGCAGGTCGACCAACGGCCGCCGAGCGATCGGCGAACCCCGGTCTCGACCCAGCGCCGCTCCCAGATACCACGGCGCCCCTTCCATCGAATCGCATAACGGAGGCCCAGTCATGTCCGATCATCGAGACACCGTCGTCGTCAAGGACGGCGGCTCCAGCACCGGTCTGCTCCTCGGCATCATCGCGATCGTCATCGTGCTCGCGGCCGGGTGGTACTTCCTGATGGGTCCGGGTGCCAACAGCACGACGACCCCGAACGACATCAACGTCAACATCGAGCTCCCGAGCGTCGCCCCGGACGCCTCCTAGTCCATCGCCCGTCAGCCCTGGCGAAGGTCCGCCTTCGCCGGGGCTGTCACTTCTGGCGCATGTCCGTCACCATGTACCCACCCAGGAGGTAGCGCGGTGAGCACCCAGCCCCTCGTCCTCGTCGCCGACGACGAACCCCGCATCACGAAACTCGTATCGATCGCCCTCAGCGAAGAGGGCTTCCGTGTCGTGACCGCCAACGGCGGGGAGGAGGCACTCCTCAAGGCCGAGGAAGTCCGCCCGGACATCGTGCTGCTCGACATCGTCATGCCCGATCTCGACGGCATCGAAGTCATGCGCCAGCTCCGCGAGCGTCGCCCGGTGGCCGTCATCCTGCTGACCGCCAAGGGTTCGACCGCCGACAAGGCCAAGGGCCTGGACCTTGGCGCCGACGACTACATCGCCAAGCCCTTCCACCCCGACGAACTGGCGGCTCGCGTCCGCGCGGTCCTGCGCCGCTCGTCCGGGGCCGCCCCCGGATCCGGGATCCTGACCTTCGACGACATCGAGATCGATCTGGAGCGCCGGATGGTCAGCCGCAACGGCGAACTCGTCCAGCTGTCGCGCACCGAGTGGTTGCTCCTCCAGCACCTGGCCGCCAATGCCGGCAAGGTCGTGCTCCACACCGAGCTCCTGACCAAGGTCTGGGGTCCGGAGTACCGCGACGATCTCCAGTACCTGCGCGTCTGGGTCTCGCGCGTCCGCCGCAAGCTTGGCGCCGAGCCCGGGGAGCCTGGCCGGATCAAGACCTTCCAGGGCATCGGCTACCTGCTCGACGTCGAACCGGCGAAGGCCGGCGAGACCAACGCCGACGTCGTCTCGGAGCGCGCGGAGGACTCAGCCCTCATCGGCTGACCTCGGGCCCTGCTACGCTCGGGGTCATGCTGCGCTACGACCCCACGACCGCGCTCGTCATCGTCGATCTCCAGAACGATTTCGCCGATCCCGGTGGCGGCCTGTCCGTGGCCGGAGGTGACGTCATCGTCCACACCGTGAACGGCGAGGTGGCGCGCGCCATCGCGGCCGGCGCGACCGTGGTGGCCACCCAGGACTGGCACCCCGAGAGCACCCCGCACTTCGCCAAGGACGGCGGCATCTGGCCCGTCCACTGCGTGGCGGACACCTGGGGTGCCGCGCTTCACCCGGACCTCGACCTGCCCGAGCATGCCCCCAGGGTCCGCAAGGGCGTGGAGGGCGAGGATGGCTACTCCGGCTTCACGATGCGCGACCCGATGACCGGCAAAGGGCAGCCGACCGCGCTGCACGCGCTGCTCCGCGATCGCGCCATCGAACGGGTCGTCGTCGTCGGCCTGGCCACCGACTACTGCGTCAAGGCCACCGCGCTCGATGCGGCGTCCCTGGGCTATGCCACCACCCTGCTGACCGACGCCATCGCGGCGGTCGACCTGGCGCCCGGCGACGGGGAGCGAGCGATCCAGGAGATGCGCGCCGCCGGCGTCGCGCTCGAGCGTGGGTCCCCGGAGCCAGCGACGTGATCCGCACTCTGATCCGCCTGGCCGTCCTGGGCGCCGTCGGGAGTTGGCTCGCCGACACGTGGCTGCGTCGCCGGGCCGGTGGCGGGCCACCGCCGCCGTTCGCCAGCCTGGTCGTCATCGATGCGCCGATCGAGCGCGTCTGGACGGCCCTCGCCGACATCGAGGGGCAGCCGCGCTAGATGCACGAGATGAAGTCGGTGCGGTTGCTCACCCCGCCCCCGATCGGCGTCGGGACCCGGGGCGACGCGACGGTTCGGATCTTCGGCCTCTCCACCACCGACCCGGTCGAGATCACCGAGTTCACGCCGCCGCACCGCTTTGCGATCCGCCACGAGGGGGCCTTCACGGGCGGCGGGCTCATCACCCTGGAGCCCGGCGCCGACGGCTCGACGACCATCGTGCGCTGGGACGAGACCCTCATCGCACCGGTCCTGCCGCACCTCTGGGCTGCGGCCGCCGCACCGGTCATGACCGGCATCTTCCAGGCGGACCTGCAGAGCTTCCGCGACCTCGTCGAAGCCACGGCCTGACAAGCGTGCAGCTCCACCTGGTCGACGCGACCTACGAGCTGTTCCGGGCCCATTTCGCGCCCCGTCCGGCCGTCATCGGACGGGACGGGATCGTGCTGTCCGGCGTGTCCGGCCTGTGCGACCAGCTCCTGTACCTGCTCCGAGAGGAGGGCGCCACGCACGTCGGCTGCGCCACGGACCGAGTCATCGAGTCGTTCCGCAACGACCTCTTCCCGGGCTACAAGTCGTCCGCAGGCATGGCCCCGGAGCTACTCGCCCAGTTCCCCATCGCGGAGGCCGCAGTCCAGGCGCTCGGGATCGTGCTCTGGCCGATGGTCGAATTCGAGGCCGATGACGCGATCGCCGCGGCGGCCGTCCGCTTCGCGCAGGACCCGGCCGTCGAGAAGATCCTGGTCTGCACTCCCGACAAGGACATGGCCCAGCTGGTCGTCGGCGAACGGATCGTGCTCTGGGACCGCCGGCGCGGGATCGTCTACGACGAGGCCGGCGTCCACGAGAAGTGGGGCGTCGCGCCGCCATCGATCCCGGACTGGCTGGCGGTCGTCGGCGACTCCTCCGATGGCTACCCGGGCATCCCCGGCTGGGGCGCCAAGGGCGCGGCGTCCGTCCTCGCTCGCTACGGCCATCTCGAGGATGTGCCCCCGCGCGCCTCGGCCTGGGAGGTCCCAGGCGTCGGCGGTGGGCGGGCCATGACCCTGGCAGCGTCGCTGCGCGACCACTGGGACGACGCCCTGCTCTATCGCGACCTCGCGCGCCTGCGGACCGAGGCGGACGGCGTCCCCATCCGGCAACATCGCGCCGACGACCTGCGCTGGGACGGCACACCCCGCGACGCCTGGGAGGCGTTCTGCGACGAGTGGGGCCTGGACCGCCTGCGCCGGCGCCCGCATCGCTGGCTCGACGACGCCTGACCGGCGCTCAGTCCAGCTGCGCGTTCGCCAGGAGTTGGAGGAACGCGGTCAGGAGCAGCCACAGCACGCCAAGAACGCCCGCGACCACGACCATCGCGACGAGCGGGCCATCGATCAGCGGCGTGTCGGCGGCCGTCGGCGACGAGGCGGCGGACACAGGCCCGTCGACCACCCGCCGGAGCAACGCCGCCCAGGCGATCCCGGCGACGACACACGCCGCCAACAGCGGCGCCAGGAGCACCGCCCCCACGAACCACAGGATGCCGACCCCGAACACAAGGCTCAGGAGGCTGTCGAAGATCGAGACCTCGCTCGAGCCGACCGTCGGCGCCACGCCGAGGTTCGGGAGGACGAGCACGAACAGCGGCCCGCTGACGATGCCGACGAGGTAGGTCACGAAACCCATGGTCATGCCGGCCCATCGCGGTCGACGGGCGGCCCATGGAGCCACGATGGCGCCGGCCACTGCCGCGGCGATCGGGGGCGCGGCCAAGGCGAACGGGGCGCCCCGATCCGGCGCGAAGATCCCGTCCGGGCCGATCAGCAACGCGAACGACGCCCCGGCAAAGACGCCGGAGACGAGTCCCGCGACGAGCAGGATGCCCGTGGTCGCGGCACCGACCAAGGCACCCAGCCCGAACCCGATCAGGCGCGCACGGCGCGGGCGCGCCATCGATGCCTGGGGCGGCTTCGAGGCCACCCGGCTCAGCCGACGAGCTTGAGCATCGCCCCATGGTGGGCGGCCGGCGCGGCCACGATGCCGATCGACTTCGGGGAGTGCGCAAGGTCGAACCACGGGCCGCCGTCCATGGCCGTCACCGTCGCCCCGCCGCGCTCCGCGATCAGGCCCGCGGCGGCCACGTCCCAGGCGGACAGGCCGCCCTGCTGGACCATGGCATCGAAGCGCCCGTTCGCCACGTACACCAAGGCCAACGCCGCGGATCCCATCGATCGCGAGATCCGGATCGCCTTGCGCACGTGACTGGCCCGACTCGCTGACGAGCGCCCGTTGAGCGCCATCGAGATCACGAAGTCGGACATCCGCTCCTTCGTCGAGGCCGTCACCACGTGGCTGGCGGCGCCCAACGGGCCGGTCAGCATCGCCGGCCCCGTGGCGCTGGCGGCGAACGTCTCGCTCCGGGTCGGATCGTGGATGACACCGACGGCCGGCCGACCATCGACGATGAGCCCGATCGATACGCAGAAGAACGGGATCCCGTTGGCGTAGTTCACCGTGCCGTCCAGGGGGTCCACGATCCAGACCCGACCGCGGCCCGACAACGGCGCTTCGCCCGCGACCGCCTGGTGCTCGCCGGTCTCCTCGGCCAGGATCGCGTCGGTCGGATGGCGGCCGCGGATGGCGTCCAGGATGAGCGCCTCGGAAAGGTGGTCCGCCTCGGTCACGACGTCGCGGGCGCTCTTGTAATCGATCCGTTCCAGGCGCTCGTAGTGGTCCATGAGGATCTCGCCGGCGCGCGTCGCGAGCGCCAGCGCGAAAGCGAGGTCGTCGTCGAAGGTCGTCGCCGTCATGGCGTCCGGCACTCGATGGCGAACGCCCGGACCGTCGCGCCGAACTCCGACACGGTCGAATCGAAGGTGATGGTCTGGCCCGGATCGATTCGCGGGCTCAGCACGAACGCGCTCGGCCCGCCGCCCTGGTCCGCCGGGTCGTAGATGCGGCACGTGGTCTGGCCGATGGAGCTGCCCTGATTGGTCACGGTCAAGGTGAGGGCGATGGCGTCACCTTTCGGGGTCGCCGCGCTGAGCGTCGCCGGGAACGGCCCGACGCCCGACACCGCCAGCCGCGCGACGACGGCCAGGCCGACGATGGCCAGGGCGACGGCCACGAAGACCGAGCCGTGGACCTGCGACGAGGCGGCGTCGCGGAGCCCGAGCGGATTGCAGCGCTCGCACAGGCCGACGCCGGCGGCGACCGGCGCCCCGCAACGGGCGCAGCCGTGGGTGGGCTCCGCGCCAGGGGTGGCGGCGGTCGGACTCGTCGGGGTCATGCCGGGATGGTGCCACGAACGGCGCTTACCAGCGCTCGACGGCCTCCAAGAGCGCATCCACATCGTCCGTCGTACGGGCCAGCACGATCGCCCCGTCCGCACCCGCCTCGCGCCATCGATCCCAGGTGGGGCGCGGCTCGTGGAACCACGGGGTATCGCGGAATGACGCCTCGCCCAGCCAGTCGCCCTGGAACCCGACGAGGACCGTCTGGTCGGCACGCGCCCGGCCGGACGCCTCCAGCGCCTCGAGATAGCGCGGCAGGCTCGCCTCGAAGTTGTCGTCGAAGGTGCTCCAGCCATCGCCGATCCGGGCCGCCAGCCGCGCCCCGGCGGGCGTCTCCCCTCCGATGATGATCCGCGGCGTGGGATCCGGGACGGGATGGGCGTAGGCCGCCTCCAGCGGGTAGAACGGCGAGGGCCGCGTCACGGGACCGCCCGTCCACAGGGCACGGATGACCGCGACCGCTTCCTCCAGCCTCGCGACCCGTTCGGCAACGTCCGGGAAGTCCATGCCGTAGGCCGCGTGCTCGGCCGGGGCGCCGCCGATCCCGATCCCCAGGATGAACCGGCCGCCGCTGGCGATCTGGAGCGTCGAGGCCATCCGGGCCACGAGCGCCGGGTGCCGATTCATGACGTTCAGGACGAAGGGCGCGACGGTCACCCGCGATGTCTGGGCCGCCGCCATCGCGAGCATCGTCCAGTTCTCGACGACTGGCACCTCCGGTTCGCCGCGGCCCATGAAGTGGTCCCAGCACCACAGGCCCGCGTACCCGGCCGCATCGAGTCGTCGCGCGCTTTCCAGCCACCAGCTGGGCTCGCCCCGGATGGCCCGCAAGCAGACCCCGATGGGTAGCCCTTCCGGGGCCATGCTCAGAGCCCCGTCTCGAAGAGGCGGATGTCCTCGGCCGCGATGGTGTGCCCGTCGCCGCGGGTCGGGCCAAGGGCCGCACCCGCCCCGAGCGCCGCCAGATCCGACGGGAAGCGCCCGATGAGGTCCAGGACGACCGCCTGGATCCGGGCCGCATTCGCCTGGAAGACCTCCAGGACATCGGTCGCGTTGACCGCCTCAGTGCCCTCGTGGACACCGGCGTCGTAGTCGGTGATGAGGCTGATATTGACGACGGCGATCCCGAGCTCGCGGCACAGCCACGCCTCGGGATATTGGGTCATGTTGATGACCTCCCAGCCGGCATCGCTGAACCACTTGGATTCGCTCTTGGTCGAGAAGCGCGGGCCCTCGATGACGACGACCGTGCCACGCTCGTGGACTTCGATGCCGTGGTCGCGGATGGTCTCGATCGCCAGCCGGCGCAGCACCGGGTCGTACGTCTCGGCTGACGAGAGGTGGGTCACGATCGGGCCGTCGTAGAAGGTGTGCGGCCGGCCGGAGGTGCGATCCACGAACTGGTCGCAGACGACGAAGTCGCCGGGCTTGACGCCCAGCTGCAGGGATCCCGCGGCACACGGCGAGATGGCGGCCTTGACCCCCAGTGACTTCATCGCCCAGACATTGGCTCGGTAGTTGATCTGGTGCGGCGGGATCGTATGGCGGCGCCCGTGGCGCGGCAGGAACGCGACCTTGCGACCGGCGATGTCGGCCAGGAACAGCGAGTCGGACGGCAAGCCGTAGGGCGTGTCGACCTTGACCTCGCGCACGTCCTCGAGCAGCGAATAGAACCCCGAGCCGCCGAAGACCCCGATCTCTGCCGTGTCGGCCACGCTGATGCCTCCCTGCCGTGTGTGCTCTCGATGGTGCGGCCGACGCCGCGCCGGCGGGCCCTGAGCCACCGATTCTAGGCGCCGCGGGCTAGGATGGACGCACGACCCCGTCGGGCCACCGAATCCGGAGCCTTACCGATGACCGCACCCCGAGATCCGAGCGAGCCGACCCCCGACGCCGCCCTGGACGCCGACCCGAGCGCGACCGCTCGCATGCCCCTCCCCGCGGATCCGGCGCCATCGGAAACGCCGCAGGCCACGGCGTGGACACCGCCGCCCACCTGGACGCCGCCGCTCGGGGCTGCGT
>JBPPMZ010000052.1:0-2318 GCA_051306295.1 Candidatus Limnocylindrales bacterium | reverse complement strand
GCGCTGCTGGCCAAGATGGCCGAGACGCTCGATGAGATCAGCGCCGGCCGCGTGATCCTGGGTCTCGGCGCGGGCTGGAACGAGGAGGAGTTCACGAGCTACGGCGTCCCCTTCGACGACCGGTTCGCGCGCTTCGAGGACGCCCTGCGGATCATCACGGCCATGCTCCGCGTGGGTCGGTCGACCCACGATGGGCGCACGATCCGGACCCGTTCGGCGCGGATCGAACCGCGCGGTCCGCGCCCCGACGGCCTGCCCGTGATGGTCGGCGCGACCGGGCCTCGGATGCTCCGCCTGACCGCCGAGCTGGCCGATCACTGGAACGGCGGTATGCGCACCATCGACGAGGTCCCGGCGTTGCTCGCGGCCCTGGACGCGGCGTGCCGCGATGTCGGCCGCGACCCGGGGACGATCACACGATCCGTGGAGGTCCTGGTCCGGCCGGGCGAGACGGTCGCAGGCACACGCGAGGTGGCGGTCACCGGCGACGCGGACGCCATCGCCGCGGCGCTGTCCTCGTTCGGGGAGCTCGGCATCGATCATCTCCAGGTCCAGTTGCGCCCGAACGCGCTCGCCGGCATCGAGGCCTTCGCGCCGGTCATCGAACGGATGAGGTGAATAGATGAAGATCGGGGCGATCGTTCCCCAGGGCTGGACCGGCGAGTTCGACGGCTGGGAGCCGCTGGCCGCGTGGCAACGGACCGTCGCCGTGGCGCAGCAGGCCGAGCGTCTCGGATTCGAGTCGATCTGGCTGTTCGATCACTTCCAGACGGTGCCCAAGCCGACGGATGAGATCACCTTCGAGTCGTTCACCGCGCTCGCGGCGCTCGCGGCCGTGACGGAACGCGTGCGCCTGGGCCACATCGTCATCTGCACGGCGTTCCGCAACCCGGCGCTCACGGCCAAGATGATCGCGACGATGGACACCATCAGCGGCGGGCGAATGGACTTGGGCATCGGCGCGGGCTGGAAGCGCGACGAGTGGCTGGCCTACGGCTACGGCTTCCCCGAGACGAAGGAGCGCCTCGCCCGCCTGGCCGATGACCTGGGCATCATCAGCGCGATGCTCGCCGGCGATCGCCACGACCATGCGACCTTCGAAGGCGAACACAGCCAGGTGCGCGGCGCGATCAATGTGCCCAAGCCGATCCAGCGACCGCGCGTGCCGATCATGGTCGGCGGCAACGGACCCAACGTGACCTGGCGGCTGGCGGCCCGCTACGCTGACGAACTCAACGTGGACGGCCTCTCCCCGGCAGAGGTGGCCGAGGCGCTGCCGGTGATCCGCCAGCGCTGCGAGGAGATCGACCGCGATCCGGCGACGCTGCCGGTCTCGGTGCACCTCTGGTGGGGCGACATCACGACACCCGGACAGGAACGAGTGGACCTGCTGGCGGGCCACCGCGAAGTCGGCGTCAGCCGGGTCATGGGCCTCGTCCAGGCGTCCGCCACCACAGACGAGGCGCTCGATGCCCTGGCCGAGGACGCGAAGGCCGCTGGGTTGGAGTTGGGCTAGCGGGGCCGGCCTAGTCCTGTGGCGGGTCCAACTCCTGGAACAGCGTCAGCTGCAAGCCGCCGGGCCCCTCCAGCCTGGCGTTCAGGCTTCGCCACGGGGTCTCGGTCGGCGGGGCGATGAGGGTCGCACCGGCATCGACCAGGCGCGTGGTCGTCGCGGCCGCGTCACCGATCTCGAAGGCGACCCGCATGTGGCCCGCGACGCGTCTGCCGACCTCGACCTGGTCGATGTAAGCCGCGTTGGCCGGGTCCGTGAGTTCCAACGTGGCGCGGCCGGCGTCCAGGATCGTGACCCGGCCGCCGTCGGGCGAGGCAAACGCGCCGAGTGACGGCATCCCCATCACGTCGCGGTAGAACGCGAGGGCCTCGTCATAGTCCGCGGCAGTGACGACGAGTCGGAGCTGGCGAACGGGATCGGTCATGGCGGGAGTGTCCGATACGCGGCGGGCGTTCAGCAAGAACCGCGTCCGGGCCGTGCACGCGGGCCGGGGCCGTGCATGGGAGTCACGGTTTCGGGGCGTAGCGCGCCGCCGGGAGCCCGCTCGCGGCGGGACCCTGCGTGGGAGTCACGATTCGTGGCCGTGGAGACCCGCTACGGGGCGCTCGGCCCGAAAACCGTGCGTGGGTGTCAGGAACTCGCCCCTAGGCCATCCCCTGGCGGATGACCGTGGCGACCACCCCGATCGCGAGATACCCCGTCAGGTCGTGGTTGTTGAAGGCTCGATTGTTCACGGCCTCATCGACCGGGAAGTTCACCGGCGGCTCGAACGCGTCGGCGAGCGTCGCGTCCAGCGCCACCGGAT
>JBPPMZ010000051.1:0-4245 GCA_051306295.1 Candidatus Limnocylindrales bacterium | reverse complement strand
GCAGGTCACCTACGCGTTACTCAGCCGTCCGCCACTAACGAACAGAGCAAGCCCTGTTCGTCCGTTCGACTTGCATGTCTCATGCACGCCGCCAGCGTTGATCCTGAGCCAGGATCAAACTCTCCGAATGTTCGCACCGTGTTGCCACGGTGACTTACGATCCGAGGGTTCGATCGCTCGCTCATCCTTGTCAGATGTTTCCTGTCACTCTTCAATTGTTAAGGTGCAGCGACGAAGGCGCGAACGCTCGCGGCGCAGAAGCCTAATCATGAGGCTTTGCGGTCGCGGTGTCAAACCGTCGACCCTGGGGACGAGGGGGCCCGTCCCGTTCGTGCCGACCCTTGTCGGGGGGGCACGGCGGCGAAGTCTATGGTGCCCTCACAGACCCTGTCAAACGAGGGCCAAGCGGCCCCCCAGGGGCCCGCAAATGGGGCCCTTCCGCGCTCAGATCGGGCTGGTCTCGACGAGCAGGATGAACGCTGCGCCGGCCAGCCAGCTCAGCAGTGCAAGCTCGACCGAGGCCGGGTTGGCCAACGGACCTACCAGGAGCGCGTAGAGGAGCAGGCCCAGCAGCGCGGCCGCCCCGGCTTTCGCAAGGCGCAGGCCGATCTCCGAAAGGAGCGGGCTCATCGGGGGTCAGACCGCCCGTCGACCCTGGAGGGCACGGATGAGCGTGACCTCGTCCGCGTACTCGAGGTCGCCACCGACCGGCAGTCCGCGGGCGATGCGCGTCACCGAGCCGACCACGCCGGCCAGGCGCTCGGCCAGGTACATCGCGGTCGCCTCCCCTTCCAGCGTCGGGTTGGTGGCCATGATGACTTCCTCGAACGGCTCACCCTCGCGGGATGCCACATCCGCGCGCGACAACAGTTCGCGGATCTTCAACCGGTCGGGCCCGATGCCATCGATCGGCGAGATCGCGCCATGGAGCACGTGGTACAGGCCCTTGAACTCGGCCGTGCGCTCGAGGGCAAGGACATCGAGTGGCTCCTCGACGATGCACAGTCGGCGCTGGTCGCGCATCGGGTCCCGGCAGATCGCGCACAGCGGCTGATCAGCGATGTTGAAGCAGCGCTCGCAGAACACGACCTTGTCGCGAACGTCCACGAGCGCGGCGGCCAGCGCCCGCGCCTCCGCATCGGGGGCGCGGAGCAGGTGGTAGGTCAGTCGTTGGGCCGTCTTGGGCCCGATACCCGGCAGGCGCGCGAACCCGTCGATGAGGCGCGCGACGGGCTCGATCAGCGGTGTGGCCACGCCTTGGTCACATCCCCGGGATCTTCAGGCCGCCGGTCACCGCCGCCATCTTCTGCTCGGCGAGGTCGCGCGAGGCGCGCAGGGCATCGTTGACCGCGGCGACAACGAGGTCCTGGAGCATCTCGACGTCGTCGGGGTCGACCGCGGACGGATCGATGGTCACGGACACGAGCTCCTGCTTGCCGGTGACGGTCGCGCTGACCACGCCGCCGCCAGCGGAGCCGTCAACGGTGGCACCTTCGAGCTCACCCTGGACGCGCAGCATCTCCTGCTGCATCTGCTGGGCCATCCGCTGCAGGTTGGCCATGCCCATCGGTCGATCCTCCTCGTGCCCGTGCGTCGTCGCTGTGATCTGGTCGTGACCGCCAGTCTGACGGAAGCCATGGACTTGCGCCGGTCAACTGACCTCGCCGACATCGACCAGGTCCTCGCCGAAGATTCGACGCGCCTCGGCCACCAGGTCGTCCGATGCCATCGGCGCGACCTCGACGTTGGCCACGACGCAGCGGATCCCGATGTCACGCCCGATGACATGCGCCATACCGGCTTCGATATCGGCCTTCTTGCGCTCGGCGACGTCGCGCAGGAAGGCCTGTTCCTCCGGGAACCCCAGGCTGACGATGACGCCGTCGAGGGCGACGGGCCGGCAGGTCAGGATGAGTTGCTTGATCGCCGGCTTCTGGCTGAGCCAGGCCACGATCTCCGGCCAGGCCGCGACGATGCGATCGAGCTCGAGGTCGGCGCTACCGCTGGCGGCGGGCTGTGCGGTCGGCGCGGTCTCGGGCAGTGGAGGGGCGACCGGCGGGTCGGCTGGGCGCGCCATCACGGTCGCGGCGGCGACGGCGGGCGGCGGGGCGGCGACGGTCGGGGTGGCGACGGGCTCGGGCATCGGGTCGATGGGCGCCTCAGGCGCGGGTTCGGGCGGCGGTGCGACGACGGGGACGGCCAGCGGGACCGGTCGGACGGCGCCGGATGCGGGATCGGCGACCCGTGCCGGGCTCGCGAACAGGGCGAGTTCGAGCTGGAGCCGGAGGCCGCCGATGCCGGCCCGGTCCGGATCGATGGCGACCAGGCGGCGGGCCGCCTGGACCAGCGCGGCATCACGCTCGCCGTGCCGGTCGGCGGATGCGGCCACGAGCCGGCTTCGGACGGCGTCGACGACCTGGTCGAGCAGAGCCCGGGGATCGCGGCCACGCTCCTCGAGGCGGTCGAGGATATCGATGCCGGCGGCCGCGTCGCCCGCCAGGAGAGCGTCCAGGAAGCCGTCGACGGCGGCCGCATCCGCCAGCCCGAGCAGATCGCGGACCGCGGCCTCCGTGATCGAATCCGTCGAGCTCGAGAGCAGCTGGTCGAGGATCGATTCGGCGTCGCGCATGCCGCCCGCGGCGAGCCGCGCGATGAGGTCGATGGCGCCGTCGTCGGCCGTTCTCTCGTCGCCGTCGAGGATCCGTCGGAGCTTGCCCTGGATCTCGGGGACCGATAGCCGGCGCACGTCGTAGCGCTGCAGGCGCGACAGGATGGCCGGCGGGAAGCCGGAGGGCTCCGTCGATGCGAACATGAAGATGACGAACGGGGGCGGCTCCTCGAGCGACTTGAGGAGGGCGTTCCAGGCGTCCTTGGTGATCTGGTGGGCTTCGTCGAGGATGTAGACCTTGCGCCGCAGGTGGCCCGGCGGGTAGGCCAGCCGGTCGCGCAGCTCGCGGACCTCGTTGATCCCGCGGTTGCTCGCGGCGTCGATCTCGAGGACGTCGAGAGTGGTGCCCTCGCGGATGGCCACGCAGGCGGCGCAGGCGTCACACGGGTCGCCGTCGCGAAGGTCCAGACAGTTGACCGCCTTGGCCACGATGCGGGCAAGTGACGTCTTGCCGGTCCCGCGCGGGCCGACGAACAGGATGGCGTGCGACACGCGCTCCGCACGGACGGCGTTGCGCAGCGTCTCGACGACCGCTTCCTGGCCGACGATCTGGCTGAACGTCTGAGCGCGCCAGCGGCGGTAGATGGCCTGGTGCGGACTGGCCGTGATCAGGACCTCCTCCGATCGGGGGCGAGCGAGTCTGGAGTGCCGTGCACCCTCCGTCGATCGACACGCTCCCGGGCCCACCGTGACGGGCGGCTCGGACCAGGCCGTTCCGCGGCACCCGACGAGGATCGCTTAGTGCTGCTTCCTTCCGGACCTGACACGGTTCGCGGTTCGTCGCTGCGCGGGACCCGGTCCTCAACGTCGCACCGTCGGGCGGCGACCGAGAACGGAGACCTCAAAAGGGGATTCAGCCCTGCTGGAGCGGATTGCAGGCTACAGGGCACCGCTAGTTCCCCGCCTAGCACGGCCCGCGAAGGATAGCAGGAGCCGGTTCGCGGGCGGTTTGGGCCGCTGGGTCGGCGCGGTCGGTTTCTGGCATCCAGAGCTGTGGGCTCTGCAATGCGTGCCCCAACCGAGGGTTGGGTCCGAATCTCGAGGAATCGGTCGTGTAGTAGCGCTGTGGGCTCTGTGTGCCGACGCTGCTGGCTCCCCGGCGGCAGCGGTCCCGGCTAACAGAGCCCTGACTGCTGGATGCCGATAATCGCACCCGACCGGCCCGGGCCGGAGTCAGCGCGGCGGGCGGGTGTGGCGGAGAGGGCGGGATTCGAACCCGCGATGGGTTGCCCCAAACCGCATTTCCAGTGCGGCGCCATAGTCCACTAGGCGACCTCTCCCCGATACAGCCGGACCGGCCGAGTGGCCCGGCCGGTCCAGGGTACGTGCGAGTGTGGCGGAGAGGGCGGGATTCGAACCCGCGGTGCTTTCGCACACCGCTTTTCGAGAGCGGCACCATCAACCACTCGGACACCTCTCCGCGGTCGAGGATACCAAACTCCCATAGGTGCACCTCCGGGAGGCCCGGTGGGGTGGTCGGGGCTCAGGTGCGCGCGACGTCGGCGAACAACTCTTCGGCCTCGTCGCGCCGGATGCCGCTCACGATGCGCAGCCTGCGGCTGAGTCCACTGTTCTCG
>JBPPMZ010000050.1:0-18302 GCA_051306295.1 Candidatus Limnocylindrales bacterium | reverse complement strand
CCCCGCGCGAGCGACCCCTGCGGCGCGCGCGGGGCGGGCGACGGTGGTGGTGGCCGCATCGGTCGGCCTGGGCATCGTCGCCCTCGCGCTGGCGCGCGTCGCGGCTGGGTGGTCGCCCCTCGCGCCCGACGACGCACGCTATCTGTTCGTCGGCCTGTCCGTCCTCGACGGACAGGGGGCGATCACCCCGAGTGGCGATCCGTACCTGCTGCGCTCGCCCGTCTACGGCGTGGCGCTCGCCCTGGGCAGCCGGCTGCTGGGTGGCGACCCGCTCAACGGGGCGCGGGTGGTGGCGGTCCTGGCCGCCCTGCTTGGCCTCCTCGGCGCGACGCGCGTCGCCTGGCTCGTCGCCGGCCCGGGCGCCGCGCTGGGAGCGGCCGTGGCACTCGCCGCCACGCCGATCATCTGGCAACTCGTGCCGTCCCTGCGGATCGATCTGCCCCAGACCGCGCTGGTCCTCGGCCTCCTCCTGGCCGCCTGGCGACCGACCGTCCCGCGCTGGATCGTCGCCGGAGTGGTGCTTGGCCTCGTGATCCTGGTCAAGGAGACCGCGCTGCCGCTGGTCTTGCTGCCCTTGGTCCTCCTTGGATCCGTCCCACGGGCGGTCGTGCGGCGGCTCGCGGTCGCCTACGTGGCCGCGGCCGTGGCGACTGCCGGATGGTGGTGGGTCGTCGTCTTCGTCGCGAGCGGCCAGGTCTTCCCGGCCAATGCGCTCGCGGTCATCGAGGGACGGGACGTGAGCGGATCCCTTCGGCTCGCGACGTCGGCGCTCCCGCTTGCTGCGGCGGCGGTCGTCGGGTGGACCGTCATCGCGCGGCGCGCCCGACACGAGCTCGGGTCCCGGCTCCTCCTTGGGACGGCGGTCGGCCTCGCTCCGGCCGCGATCTATGCCGCCGGGCAAGGCCTCAATGCCCGCAACTTCGCAGCGGTCGCGGTCCTCTCCACGATCGCCGTCGGCATCGCGGGGGCCACGCTCGTGGCGGCCGCCCGAGCTCGGGCAAGGACCGGCGCCGGGCAAGGCCGCTCGATGCCGCTCGCGCGAGCGACCACGCTCATGACCATGGTCGCGGTCGTCGCCTTCACGATCCTTGGGCCCGTGATCGGCCAGACGTCGGTGGTGCGCCCCGGGAGCGATCGACTGACTGACCAGGTCGTCGCCTGGGTCGACGACCACGTGCCGGACCGGGGCCGGATCGCCATGTTCTTCCGTGATCGCGAGGCCCTGGCCCTGCGGCGGTTCGACCGTACGGAGGTCGCCCTGGTGGGGGTCCGGCGCATGACGACGGACGACGAGCCATCGGCCTACCTGTGGATCGGCCTCCGCGACGCGCAGCTCTTTGGCTACACGCGCGGGACGTGGACGGCCGTGCTGGCGGACGGTGCGCCGGCCGCGCTCGTCATGGTCGGGCCGCACCCATTCACGCCCACCGAGCTCGTGGGCTCGGCCCCGGACGCCGCCGCCATCCCCGGCCTGACCCCCATCGCGACCCTGGAGGCCGGCTCCGATCGAGCCGAGATCCTGCGCGTCGATCCGACCCAGGTGCGCCGCGGAACCGACATGGTGGCCCTCCATCTGAGCGCCGACGCCGCCCTGGCGTGGCTCGACTTCGCCGCCGGTCCGGGCGGCGACGATGACGCCGTCGCCCGCCTCCTGGCAGCGCGACCGGTGGTCTCCGGACCGGCCATCGCGACGTTGCTGGAACGCCTCGGAACCCGCGCCTGCGCCGTTCCCGGATCGGCCGGTACCATGGTCCTGACGCCCGCTCCTACGTGTCCTGCATGACGGCGGTGCCCGCCTGCACAGGACCGACGTACCCGCGCTTCTCACCCGTCCGGCGTCTGGCGCGATCGGCGACGACCTGCGAGGGTAGAGCCATGAGCGATCCCCGACGCCACCCCCTCCGCCCGATCCGGTTCCTCGGACCCGTCCTGGGCGCCATCCTGACCGTCAGCGCACTCGGCGCGGGCTCCGTCGCCGCCGTGGGCACCCCGGAGACCCCGATGGTCCTCCAAAACATCCCGCTAGCGGACATCGTCAACAACAAGCTCGGGATCTGCAACGGCAGCTTCACCCACGTCATGAAGAACTCCGCCGGCCCGAACAACGTCCGCAACTACCTGAACGCCGCGCAGAAGTGCGGACTCAAGGTCATCTTCACCTTCCCCGAGACGGTCAATTACTCGACCGGTCGGGTCTACCCCTCCAAGGTTGCCTACTGGGTGAACCTCGTGAAGGCCCACCCGGCCCTGTTCGGCTACCTGTCGGTCAAGGAACCGTCCTGGCACGGCATCTCGGCCACCGAGATCCGCTCGCTGTACAGCGCCTTCCGCAAGGCGGACCCGAACCATCCTGTCATCGCCCTGCTCGGCGACACGCCCAACTTCAACAAGCCCGGCAACTATTGGGGCACCGGGATGGCCAACATCCTGGCGGTCGACTGGTATCCCGTGGAGACGTCCAATCGCGGCTGCTCGCGGACCGGCACCTCCTACGTATCGACCGGCCCTAAGAACTTCGCGAACATCAAGACCATCGTGGCGCGCAAGACGCCCGGCACGCCGATCTGGCTGATGGTCCAGACCCACAAGAACCTTGCTCCCGCGTGCCACAAGAAGCAGCGCCCGAGCGAATCCCTCCTGCGCCGGCAGGTCCGCGACGGCTTCCGCTACCTTGGCGCCTCGGGCATCGCCTTCCACACGTGGACGAACTCGAACTACCAGGTCGACGAACGCCGCGACCCGACGATGGTGTCGTGGATGAAGAAGATCGCCAACCAGGCACACGCCGGCACGTTCGAGTGACCTGATCCGGCGGCCCGAACGCCGAACACCCGAGCAGCGCGCAAACCCCCGCGGAGCGATCCGCGGGGTTCTTGCTGTCAGGGGCTCGCGACTCGTCGGCGCCGGTGGGTCAGCCCGCGGGACTCGGGGAGGGCGCCGGGGAACCAGCAGGCGCTGGCACCGGACTTGCCGGAGCCGCGGGCCAGGTGCCGTACGGGCGGACCGTCGGGAAGGCCTTCTCGATCCAGGCCTTGCACGCGGCGAGCTTGAGTCGATAGTCGTAGCTGCCCGGTGCCGCACGCTCGGCGTACTTGCTCGGACCGAAGACCGCCTGCTTCGCGTCGGCCAGATCCACGGAACCGAAGACCTCGAACAGGTCGTCAGCGCGATCCAGGGGCAGGTCCGTCCTGACCCAGTCCTTTGCGATGGAGATCAGTTGGGGCAGGTCGTCCAGGCCGCGCTTGCGGACCTTCGAAACGGCGGCCATGATCAGGATCTGCTGACGGCGGGCCCGGCCGAAGTCGCTGTCGCCCTTCCGGCTGCGGGCAAAGATCAGGGCATCGTTCGCGTTGAGGTGGCTCTTGCCCTTGGGCAGGCCCCAGCCGCGCGTCCGGTTGTTGACCCAGTAGTACGGGTCGTAGTAGGCCGTCTCGAGGGTCACGTCCACGCCGCCCACGGCCTTGACCAGCTTGAGCACGCCGGTGAAGCCGATGAGCACGTAGTTGTCGATCTCGATGCCGAACGCCCGGGACACCGCCTGCTTCATCCCACTCGCCCCTCGACCGTTCTTGGCCTGGAGGTGCTGGAACAGGGCGTTGACCTTGCCGCCGTAGGTGCCGGACGTGGGCATCGGGAAGTCGACCGTGTCGCGCGGGACGCTGAAGGCGGCGCTCTGCCCGGTCGTCGGGTCGATGGAGACGACCATCACCGCATCGGTCCGGTTACCCGGATGCGCTGCGCGCGCGTCGGAACCCAGCAGCAGCACCGTCAGGCGGCCGTCGGTGCCGAGCAGCGCATCCGCGAGCGGCGCGGACGGTGCCGGCGTCAGGAAGGACGCGGACGGAAGGGCGGATGGCGCCGTCGAGGGCGGCGGCGGATCCGAAGGTGCCTCCGTCGGCAGTGCGCCGATGTCGCTCGGCCCCGGCAGCGGCGTCGCGGGCGGTGGTGCCCCGACGACCGCAAGGGCCGTGACCCCGATGACGACCACCAGCGCGAGCGGGACGAGCAGGCCACCCGCCGCCAGCAGGCGCGACCGGCCGGTCATGGAACTCCAAGCGGAACGGATCTGTGACATGCCTCGACCCTACCAGACCTCCCCGAAAGTCACCCCCGGTACGATGGTCCGGGCCGTCACGGTGACCGCGGACCCCTTCGGGCACCGGATGACAGCGACCGTGTACGATCGGCGGCGGGCACCCCGGAGGAGGAACGCCGCTTGATCCGCCGCTACATCGCCGTGCTCCATCTCGGGCTGATGGTCGCCGACGGAGTCATCGCCGCCGCCGTGTTCATGGCCGTTTCCGCCTTCCGATTCGGCGCCGAGGCGTCCGACGTGTACTGGACGACCCTCGGTATCGAGCCGGTCGCCGCGGCGATCCTGTATGCCGCGGTCCTCGTGGCGGTCCTGTGGGTCCAGCATCTCTATCAGCTGCGGGTCCGCTGGTCACCCCGACGCGAGGCACTCGACGTGCTGGTCGCCATCGTCCTGCTGGCTGTGGTGGTCTTCACCGCTCTCTTCCTGCTCAAGCTCCCAGCGGTGAGCCGGCTGTTCCTGATCCTGCTGTTCCCGACCCAGGCCGTGGTCACGATCGCGACCCGGACGCTGATCCGCCTCGCGTTCGTGCGCGTTCGGAGCCGGGGCTACAACCTGCGCTTCGTGCTCGTCGTCGGCGCCAACCAGGGCGCCCAGGCCTTCGCCGACGCCATCGAGCGCCATCGCGACCTTGGCCTGCGGGTCGTGGGGCATCTGGCCGGGCCGGCCGACCTGGCGACGGGCGCGGCAGCGACCGTGACCCGGCCCGTGATCGCCGACATCGACGACATCGAGACCGTCCTCCACGAGCGCGTCGTGGACGAAGTGGCGATCTGCCTGAGCGCCGACGATCGCGCCCACCTGGAGCCCGTCGCTCGACTATGCGAGGACGAGGGTCGCATTGTCCGCATCCCCCAGACGGAGCCGGGCATGTTCATCCCCGGCGGTCGGGTCGAGGACTTCCTGGGCACACCCATGCTGTCCCTGGTCTATGGGCCCGACCGGACGATCGCGCTGTTCGCCAAGCGGCTCATCGATGTCGTGCTGGCGACGATCGGCCTTATCGTCCTGGCACCCGTGTTCGGCGCGTTCGCGCTGGCGATCATCGCGGCCGACGGCCGGCCCGTCCTGTTCCGCCAGGTCCGCGTCGGCCTGCACGGTCGGCCGTTCACGATCGTCAAGTTCCGGACCATGGTCAAGGATGCCGAGGCTCGCTATGCCGAGGTCCAGGCCATGAGCGATACGAGGGGCGCTGCGTTCAAGATGAAGGACGACCCGCGAGTGACGCGCATAGGGCGCCTGCTGCGCAAGACGAGCGTCGACGAGCTCCCGCAGCTCTGGAACGTGTTGCTCGGCGAGATGAGCATCGTCGGTCCGCGGCCCGCGCCGCCGCGAGAGGTGGCCGACTACGACGTCTGGCATCGGCGCCGCCTGTCGATGAAGCCTGGCATCACCGGCCTGTGGCAGGTCGAAGCCCGCTTCGACGAGGACTTCGACCATCGGGCCCAGCTCGATCTGAGCTACATCGATCGCTGGTCGCTGCTGCTCGACGTGCAGATCATCGTCAAGACGATCCCGGCGTTGGTCCTCAAGCCCGGCAGCTGACCTGGCGGAGGTCGCCCGTTACGGCGTGGTCGCCGTCGCGTAGCGGCTGTCGTCGCCGAACAGCTCGACCGACAGCGCTTCGAGGCGGTCCATGTCCAGTTCCAGGATGTAGATCCCGCCCGTCGTCGAGAGCGGCGGCCGGTTGGAGTACGGCGCGTTCAGGACGACCCGCTTGATCGTCGAGTCGTCGACCCGCGTCGCCAGGTCGACCATCTCCCCGAGCCCATCGACCGGGAAGTTGGTGGTCACCGTGTCGCTCGCGTCCGCAAGGATGCCCGGCAGGCTGGGGAGCTTGCTCGGATCGGTGAGTTCGCGCTGGAGCGCGATGATGAGCTGTTGCTGGCGCCGTGCTCGGGAGAAGTCGCTGGTGGTGCGGCGTGACCGCACGAAGGCGAGGGCCTCCTGGCCGTCCAGCGTGTGCCGGCCCTTGCTGAGCCGGAAGCCGACCGGCCGTCCATCGGTCCAGCCGCCGTATCCCGGATCGTCGATGGCCGTCCCGTTGTTGATGGTCACCCCGCCGACGCGGTCGATCAGGTGGGCGAAGCCCTCGAGGTCGACGGCCGCGTAGTAGTGGATCGGGATGCCCAGGAGGTGGCCGACTTCGCGGGTCAGGGTCAGCTTGCCGCCGTCGGGGAACTCCCGGGGATTGCGGTCGGCGTAGTTCATCAACGAGTTGAGCTTGCCCGTGAAGGTCCGGCCGTCAGAGAGCTTGAACTGGGCGATGTCGCGCGGGAAGCTGACCATCGTCACCTGGCCGTCGGTCGGATCGACGCTCACGACCAGCATCGTGTCGGTCAGAGCCTGGTCGCGCGTCTCGGACGAGTCGATGCCGGTGAGCAGAACCGTGATACGGGAGTCGGCGGTAGCCCGGGTCGGCTGCGGGGCCGGCGATGGGGCACTCTCGCCTGGCGCGGTCGTGGCCCCTGGTTGCGGTGTGTTGTCGGGTCCGGGCTCACCGACGAAGATCTCCGACCCGGCCTGGTAGGCAGACCAGGCGAAGGACGCGGCGGCGGCGTGGACGACGACGACGACGAGCGCAAGGCCAGCGAACGTCGCCAGCGTGCCCGACCGGCGCCACGTCCGGCCCCGGCCGGCCGTGACCATGGCGTCGCCCATCGAGATCAGGCGCCACACGCCCAGCAGGCCGATGAGGGCGAGGACGGTCAACGCCGTCGACGGATTGAACAGGCTGAGCGCCAGCGTGGTCAGCCCATCGCGCAATTGGAGGGCAAGGACGAGCACGACCGCCAAGACGGGCAGGGCGAACAGGACGGCATTCCTCGTGGAGCCCGTGTACCACTGACCGAGCCCCGGCCACAGGAACGACAAGAAGGCGGCGAGAGCCGGCGACCGCCGACGCCCCCCACGCGAATCAGCACGCAATGCGGCCGGAGTCTAGCACGAGACCCATCGAGACCTCAGGTCCAGGCCCGGGACCGGCGGCTCGATGCCGACACCACTGCTACGATCGTGCGCGTGCAGGAGTCACCCAGACGGCGCGTGACGGTGATCGGAGCCGGATACGTCGGCCTGGTCACGGCCGTCGGCATGGCGAGCCTGGGCCATACCGTGGAACTCGTGGAGACGCGCGTCGACCGACTGGAGGCGCTGCGCGCCGGCAGGTCGCCGCTCCATGAGCAAGGTCTTCAGGATGCCCTCTCGGACCGGTTACGCGAGGGCCGGTTGACCGTCCAGGACCGCCCGGTCGCTGACGCCGAGGTCGTGCTCGTGTGCGTCGGTACGCCGATCGGCGTTGACGGTCGGAGTGACCTATCGCAGCTGCGCTCAGCCCTGCAGGCCATCTCGGGTCGCCGAGGGCGTCCCGTCCCGATCGTCATCCGGAGCACCATCCCGCCGGGTTCCACGCGCGAGGCGGTCGCCTGGGCGACGGCCGACACCGCCCATGTCCTGACGAACCCCGAGTTCCTGCGCCAGGGAACGGCGCTCGCTGACTTTGGTGCGCCATCCCGGATCGTCATCGGCTGCTTCGACGACGTCGATCCTGCCGCGCTCGAGACCGTCCGCGGCCTGTACGACCGGGTCACGGCGCCGGTCCTCGTCGTGGATGTCGCCGCGGCCGAGTTGATCAAGAACGGCGCCAATGCGTTCCTGGCCCTAAAGCTCTCGTTCACCAACGAGATGGCGGCCCTGGCCGAGGAGTACGGGACCGACATCGATACCGTCCTCGCCGGCCTGAGCCTTGATCCTCGGATCGGCTCGAGTTACATGCGCCCGAGTTATGGGTTCGGCGGAAGCTGCCTGCCCAAGGAACTCCAGGCCCTGGCCGTGGCCGGTCAGGCGCGCGGTCTCCCGATGCACGTCACCATCGCCGCGTCCAACGCCAACGACGCCCAGCAACGACGCTTCGCCGACCGGATCGATGGGTTCGTGGACGGCGTCGCGGGCCGACAGATCGCCGTCCTTGGACTCGCCTTCAAGGCCGGCACCGACGATGTCCGCGACTCGCCGGCCCTCGCCCTTGCTCGACGACTCGTCGAACGTGGCGGGATCGTGCGCGCCTACGACCCGCAAGCCGGGGCCAATGCCCGGCGAGAGTTCCCTGCCCTCGAGGTCGTCGACGACGCCGAGGTGGCGCTCGACGGTGCCGACGCTGTGGTCATCGCCACCGAATGGCCGGCGTTCGCCGAGTTGGATTGGGCCGGCATGCGCCGGACGCTTAGCCGTCTCCAGGTGATCGACGGCCGACGGCTGCTGGACCCGGTCCACATGCGATCCCTGGGCTACCGGTACCTCGCGCTCGGCACGGGCACAACGGACGTCTGACCAACCTTACATCATCACCAGGCCGCCATCGACCGCGAGCACCTGGCCGGTGATGTACCCGGCCTCATCCGATGCCAGGAACGCGACGGCGTCGGCGATCTCCTGGGTGGTGCCGAACCGGCCGAGCGGCGTGCGCGACGTGATCTCCGCCTGTAGTGCTTCCGGCAGGTCCTGAGTCAGTTCCGTGAGCACGAACCCGGGCGCCACCGCATTGCACGTGATCCCGCGCGATGCGAGCTCGCGGGCCGTCGCCTTGGTCAGGCCGATGAGCCCGGCTTTCGCGGCACTGTAGTTGGCCTGTCCGGTCTGGCCGGCCTGGCCGGACACCGAGGTCATGTTGATGATCCGCCCGCCCTTGGCCTTGAGCATCGGCCGGGTCACGGCCTTGATCATCCAGAACGCGCCGAACAGGTTGGTCTCCAGCACGCTCCGCCACGCGTCCTCGGTCATGCGCATGATCAGGTCGTCGCGGGTGATGCCCGCGTTGTTGACCAGGATGTCGACCTTGCCGAAGGCCTCGAGGGTGGCCTTGACCACGGTCTCCGCGGATGCCACGTCGGACACGTCGGCCTGAACGCTCAGGGCCCGTCGGCCCAGCGCCTCGATGGCCGCGACGGTCTCCGCTGCGGCGGCCGCGTTCCCCTTGTAGCTGAATGCGACGTCCGCGCCCTGGGTCGCCAGCCGGAGCACGATCGCCCGGCCGATGCCGCGCGAGCCGCCGGTGACGAGCGCCGACTTCCCGGTCAGGTCGATCATGCGTGGACCTCCTCGCTGGCTCGGGCGGGCTCCCCGGGCACGACGTCGTCAAGGGGCACGTCCACGCCACCGGGCCGGGCCATCAGCTCAGCCAGCGCCGGCGGGATGGGGTCGACCGAATCCCAGTCGACCGGCAGGCGCACCTTGATGTCGTCGGGGTTCACGGCAGCATCGCCGGCGATCCCGCGAGCCGGGTCGGCCGTCCACTCGATGGTCACGGCACCGGAGGTGAAGCCCGCCCCGAAGGCGACGATGACGATGTGGTCGCCGACCTTGATGCGCCCCTCGTTGGCCGCCTCGGCCAGGGCGATCGGCACGGACGCGGCCGAGGTGTTGCCGTACTTGTCGAGGTTCACGAACATCCGGTCCATCGGCAGGTCCAGGCCCTTGGCCACCGCCTCGATGATCCGGATGTTGGCCTGGTGCGGGATGAACAGGTCGATGTCGGCGACGGTCAGGCCGGCCTTGGCCACCGAGGCGAGGGCCGTGGTCGCGAGCGTGCGCGTCGCGAACCGGTAGGTCTCCTTGCCCTCCATCCGGATGTAGTGCTCGCCGCGGGCGATGGTCGCGGCCGACGGGGGCGACTTCGCGCCGCCGGCCGGCAGCCAGATCATGTACGCGCCCTGGGGCTCCGTCGTCATCTCGATGCCGAGGCCGCCACCGGGTTCGTCCGATGCCGACAGGACGACGGCGCCGGCGCCGTCGCCGAACAGGATGCAGGTGCTGCGGTCGGTGTAGTCAAGGAAGCGGGTCAGCAATTCCGCGCCGATGACCAGGACGTGCTTGGCCATCCCGCTGGTGATGTAGGCCTGGGCCGTGGCGTAGGCATACACGAACCCGGAACACGCGGCGGCCACGTCCATGGCTGCCGCGCGCGTGTTGCCGATGGCCTCCTTGACCAGCGCGGCCGTCGAGGGCATCCAGTAGTCGGGCGTGAGGGTCGCGAGCAGGATGAGGTCGATGTCGTCGGGGTCGATGCCGGCCGTCCGGATGGCGCGCATCGACGCCACCGCGGCCATCGATGCGGTCGTCTCGTGGGCTGCCGCCACGCGACGCTCGCGGATGCCGGTCCGTTGGACGATCCACTCGTCGTTGGTGTCGACCATCCGCTCGAGGTCTGCGTTGGTCAGGACCTGGGTCGGCGCGTAGCGGCCCCAGCCGGTGACATGGGCACGGATGGTCGGGCGCTCGGGGGTCATGCTCACAGCGGTTCCACCTCCAGCAGCGGCTGCTTCGCCTTGACCAGCGTGCCGCTGTCCGGCACCACACGGACGACGCGCCCGGCGAGGTCGGACTTGATCTCGTTGAACAACTTCATGGCTTCGATGAGGCCGATGACCTGGCCGACTGCGACCTCTCCCCCGACCTGCACATACGGGGCCGAGCCAGGCGCCGGCGAGGCGTAGAAGATGCCCGTCAGCGGGGCCTTGACCGAAGGCTTCTCCGGGACGGCGGGGGCGGCATCGCCGGCGGTCGAGGCGACGGCGCCCGACGGCGACTCCGCGGCGGCGACCGTAGCCGGGGCCGCCGGAAGGGCGGTCGCCGTGGCCGACGGCTTGCGCAGGAGGATCCCCGTCCCCCCGGAGCCGACCTCCAACTCGGTCAGGTCGGAGCGGTCCAGCAGGCTGGCCAGCCGGTCGATGAGCCCGAGCAGGGCCACGTCGCCGGCGTCGCGCGGCGGCGACGGAGCGGCGGGCTCAGCGGCGGACTCGGCGGTCGCGTCAGCGGTCACTGGCACGGCGTCGTCGGTCATCCGTCCCACCGCGTGAAGACGAGCGCGGTGTTCTGCCCGCCGAACCCGAACGAGTTGCTGAGCGCCGCCGCGATGTCGCGCCGCTGGGCGACGTTCGGGGTCAGGTCCAGGCCCTCCGCGTACGGATCCGGATCGTGCAGGTTGATGGTCGGCGGGACGACGCCCTCGCGGATGGCCATGATCGTGGCGATGGCCTCGATCGCCCCCGCGGCCCCCAGGGTGTGGCCGAGCATCGACTTGTTGGCGGTCACCGCGACCCGCCCAGCGTCCTCGCCGAAGATGGTCCGGATGGCCTGCAGCTCGGCCTTGTCGCCCTCCGGCGTCGATGTCGCATGGGCGTTCATGTGGACGATGTCGGCGGGTGTCAGCCCGGCCTTCTCGAGCGCGCGTCGGGCGGCGCGGACCGCCCCGATGCCACCCGGCGCCGGGAGCGTGATGTGCGACGCGTCGGCCGTGGCGCCATACCCGACCAGCTCGGCCAGGGGTTCGGCGCCGCGAGCCTGGGCATGATCCAGGGCTTCGAGCACAAGGACGCCCGCGCCCTCCCCGCAGACGAAGCCGTCGCGGCCGGAGTCGAAGGGCCGTGAGGCCGCCCCGGGATCGTCGTTGCGCGTGGACAGCGCGCGCATCGCCGCGAACCCGCCGACCAGGACCTCGAAGATGCCCGCCTCGGCACCGCCCGCGAGCATGACGTCGGCATCGCCGCGCCGGATCGTCTCCGACGCCTCGCCGATCGCATGCCCGCCGGTCGCACACGCGGATACGGTCGCGAAGTTGGGTCCGGTCATCCCGAAGTTGATGGCGATCTGGCCGGCGCCCACGTTGGGGATGCCCATCGGGATGAGGAACGGGCTGATCCGGTCCGGCCCGCGCAGGGCGTTGGTCGACATGCCGTCATACAGCGTGCCGATCCCACCCAGACCAGTCCCCAGGATGACCCCGGTGGCCTCCGCCAGCGAGCCTTCCAGCCGGGCCGGCAGCCCCGCCTGGTCCATGGCCTGCCGAGCGGCAACCAGCCCGAACTGGATATAGCGGTCCGTGCGCCGCATGTCCTTGCGGTCCAGCACACCGCTGGCGTCGAAGTCCTTGACCTCACCGGCCATCTGCGACGTGAGTCGCGACGGATCGAACGAGGCGATGGTCCGGATCCCCGATCGGCCGGCGACGAGCCCCTCCCAGGTACTCGCCACGTCGTTGCCCAGGGCGCTGAGCATGCCCATCCCGGTGACCACGACCCGCCGAGTCATACCGCACCCCTGCGGGCCGTCAGGCCGGATGCCGCGCAAGGCGGAGCCGAGCACCCGATCGAGCGCACGCGACCGTGCGTGAGTGAGGGAGCGGAGGCGACAACGCCGCGCTGCGCCGGGATGGCGGTCTGCATCATCGGACGAGCTTCCCGGTGCGCACGGTCGCGGCACGGTAGACGTCGCCCGTCAGGCCGCGGGCCGAGATGGCACTCGCGACGGACAGCGCGTCGAACTCCGTCCGGCGGATCTCCGCCCGGACCTCGCCATCCTCGATATCGATGAGCGCCCACGATGCGGTCGGGTCGCCATCGAACACGTAGCCGGCGGAGCCCGTGTTGACGATGAGCTTCCAACCGAGGTCGCGGATCTCGGGCTGATGGGTGTGGCCGCAGACGATGACCCGGGCATCGGTCCGCGCGACCCGTTCCAGGGTCACGTTCGGGTCGAGCTCCTTGTCGAAGCCGGCCGTCTGCGAGCCCGGCGAGGCATGGCACACGAGGATGAGCGTGTCGTCGTCGGCGCGCCAGCGGCGCTCGGAGGGCAGGCGCCGCAGCCAGTCGACCCGCTCCTCCCCGAGCGCGTCATGCGCCCATTCGGCGGCGGCGACGATCGCGTCCGGGACGCCGTCGTTCATCCACGGATAGGCGGCCCCGTAATCGAAATCGGCGGCGGCGACATCGGTGTTGCCCTGGACGATGAGCGTGGTCCCGGCCGGGAGCGCGCGCAGCACGTCCACGACCATGGCGGGCTCTGGGCCATTGACGACCAGGTCGCCCGCGATGAGCACGGCGTCGGGTCGCTCGCGATCGATGTCCTTGAGCACGGCCTCCAGGGCCGTCGCGTTGCCGTGCAGGTCGGAGAGCGCGGCCAGGCGACTCATCGCAGGACCCCGGCCGGCGGGATCACGAACGACAGCAGCCCTTCGCAGGCCACCTCACCGTTCACCGACGCGACCGCCCGGCCCTTGCCGAAGCGCGACCCGAGCTTCTCCATCGTGACCTCGAGCCGAAGCGTGTCGCCCGGCACGACGACGCGCTTGAAGCGGACCTCATCGATGCCCGCGAACAGCCCGATCCGGTCGCCGAAGCCCGGCTGGCGCGCCACGTAGACGGCCATCGTCTGGGCCAGCGCCTCGACCTGGATGACGCCCGGCATGACCGGCAGTCCCGGGAAGTGCCCCTGGAAGAACCACTCGGTGGCGGTCACGGCCTTGAGCCCGACGATGCGCTTCGCCTCGGGGTCGTACTCGACGATGCGGTCCACCAGCAGGAACGGCCAGCGATGCGGGATGAGCCGTTCGATCTCGGCGACGGACAGGGTCGTGGGCGCCTCCGGGGCGGTCGCGAGGGCGGGTTCGGTCACGGGCAACTCCATGGTGTCGGGGTGCAGTCGGGTGGGTGGCGGGCTCGATACGCGGCGGACCGTGTGCAGGTCTGCAACGCATGGCGCCTGATCGCGCGGGTCATGTCCGGGCGGCGGCGGCCAGGAAGGCCGCGCTCCCGACGCGGTCGAGCAGGTTGGTGGTCATCTTGCCGTCGAGGAATGTGTCGGACGCCAGGAGGGCCTGGTGGATGGCGATGTTGGTCACGACGCCCTCGATGACCAGGCCATCCAGGGCCGCCCGGCCACGCGCGATGGCAGACGCCCGGTCCGGGCCCCAGACGATGAGCTTGCCGAGGAGTGAATCGTAGAAGGGCGGCACCTCGTAGCCCGCGTACAGGTGCGAATCCATGCGCACGCCCGGGCCACCGGGTGCGAGATAGCGCTCCACGATGCCGGCGCTCGGCCGGAAGTCGTGCTCGGGGTCCTCGGCGTTGATCCGGAACTCGATGGCGTGGCCACGGGTCGTGACGTCCGCCTGGGTAAAGCCGATCGGCTCGCCGGCCGCGATGCGCATCTGGAGCGCGACCATGTCCACGCCGGTCAGCATCTCCGTCACGGGGTGCTCGACCTGGATCCGGCAGTTGATCCCGATGAAGTAGAAGTCGCCGCGCGCGTCCACCAAAAACTCCAGCGTCCCGACGTTCTCGTAGCCCGCCGCGACCACGGCCCGCACCGCCTTGGCGGCGAGTTCCGCGCGGGCGGCCTCGGACAGGGCCGGGGTCGGCCCCTCCTCGAGGATCTTCTGGTGCCGCCGCTGCACGGAGCAGTCCCGCTCGCCGAGGTGGATGCCGTGACCGTAGCGGTCGACCGCGACCTGGACCTCGACGTGGCGGTTCTGGTCGAGCCACTTCTCGAGGTAGAGCGAATCGTCACCGAACGCGGCCTTGGCCTCCGAGCGGCAGACCTTGAGCGCGGCCTCGAGTTCACGCGGCGTGCGGACCATGCGCATGCCCTTGCCGCCACCGCCGGCGGAGGGCTTGATGAGCACCGGGTAGCCGATGCGCTCCGCCTCGCTCAGGGCGTGCAGGTCGTCACGCAACATGCCTTCCGAGCCCGGGATGGTGGGCAGGCCCTGGTCGCCCAGCAGCTGCCGGGTGCCGGCCTTGCTCGCGAACCGCTCCAGGACGCCCGCGGGCGGACCGATGAACGTCAGGTCGTGGGCGGCCACGACGTCGGCGAAGTTCTCGTCCTCCGAGAGGAAGCCGTAGCCGGGATGGATGGCGTCGCAGCCGGTCACGAGCGCCGCGGAGATGACCGCCGGCGCGGACAGGTACGACCGCCGGGCGTCGGCCGGTCCGATGCAGATGGCCTCGTCCGCCAGCTGGACGGCGAGCGATTCGCGGTCCGCTTCGCTATACGCGACGACGGCCTCGACGCCGAGCTCGCGGCAGGCCCGCAGGATGCGCAGCGCGATCTCGCCGCGGTTGGCGATGAGGACCTTACGGAACATCGGCGCGCCCCCGATCCGCCGATGGCGCGAACTCGACGACGAGCAGTTCCTGGCCGTACTCGACGGCGTCACCGCTTTCGGCGAGGCTGGCCCCGACGATCCCGTCCACGGGCGCGACGACCTCCTGCGGGATACCCAGCATGTCGACAGCACCCAGCCGGTCGCCGGCCCGGACGCGGGTCCCGGCGGCCAGATCGGTCCGCGGCCGGTAGATGCCCACGGCCGGGGAGGTGGCCACACTCCGCGAGGCCGATCGAGCCGAGGGGCCGTCGGAGGCGTGATGGCCTGGGCGTCCGGGGCGCTCCGCGGCGCGTTCCGCTGTGCGGTCGCCGCTTGATTCCGCCCTGTCGGCCCGGTCAGCACGGTCGCTGCGCTCGCGGCGGCGACCGCCGGAGGCTGGCACGGACCCGGACGGGCGGCGCAGCCGGACCCGCCACGGTCCTTCGTGCACCTCGAGTTCGCCGAGGCCGGTCGCACCGAGCTTGGCCACCAGGGCTGGCAGGAGCTCGTCGGTCAGACGGTCGATGGCGGCATGGTCTGCGGCGCGCTCACCGGCCGTGCGTTCGGGGGGATGGGCATCGGGCACGCGCTAGACCTCCTCGCGGGCCGGTGGATCATCACGAGACCAGCCGTCGATGCCCTGGCCGGTACCGCGTCGACTGGGATCGAGCAGGTCGCGGAGGCGGTCCGCGAGGCTACGATCCGGTCGCTCCGGTACCTCTGGCTGAGCGGCCTCAGTGTAGGCGCCCATCGCCCGGTAGCGTCGGTAGCGGGCCTCGACGAGCTCGTCGAGGGTGAGCGCGTCGAGCGCTCCGAGTCGATCGACGATGATCGCCCGCAGGCGGCTGGCCGTTTCCACGGGTTCGGCGTGGGCCCCCTCGCCCGGTTCCGGGACCACGATGTCCACGACGCCCAGGGCGTGCTGATCGGCGGCGGACATGCGCATCGCGGCGGCGGCCGTCGCGGCCTCATCCGCGCTGCGCCACAGGATGGAGGCGCAGCCCTCCGGACTGATGACCGAGTACACGGCGTTCTCCAGGGCGACGATCACGTCGCCGACGGCGATGGCCAGCGCGCCACCGGACCCGCCCTCACCGGTGATGACCGTCACGATCGGGGTCCGCAGGCGGGTCATCAGGCCGATCGAGCGGGCGATCGCCTCGGCGATGCCGCGCTCCTCCGATTCCGGTCCGGGATGGGCGCCGGGCACGTCCACGAAGGTCACGACCGGCAGGCCGAAGCGTTCGGCCATGGTCATGATCCGCATCGCCTTGCGGTAGCCCTCCGGGTGCGGCATCCCGAAGTTGCGACGGACGTTCTCCTCGGTATCGGCGCCCTTCTGCTGGCCGATGACCGCGACGCGCCGGCCGTCCAGGCGGGCCAGGCCCGCCACGACCGCCGCGTCGTCGCCGAACAGCCGGTCGCCGTGCAACTCGACGAAGTCGTCCATCATCGCGGCGACGAACTCCAGGGTCCGCGGCCGGCGCAGCGAGCGGGCGTTCTGGACCCTCGCCCAGACCTCGTCGCGGGTGCGCTGGGCGACGGCCGGGTCGAGCGGCGGCAGGATCGTCGTGGTCGAGGGCATCGCTTCGGCGCCGTTGCCGGTCCCCGGGTCGGCCGACGACGCGCCGGTCAGCGGCCCGGCCATCGCCCGCATGCCGTCGCCGCCCGAGGACGCCACGTCACCCGCCAGGTCGCCGACCCGGTCGGCGATGCTGGACAGGAACGACAGGGGTCGGAAGGCCGGTACGTTGGCGTCCATGTCGATGATCGGGGCGTCGCTGCCCAGGGGCGGAAGGAGCCGGAGCAGGCGGGCCAGTTCGTCGTGCAGGTCGGCCCGGGCGACGATCCGGTCCACGAACCCATGGCTGAACAGGAACTCCGCCCGCTGGAAGCCCGGCGGCAGTTCGGCGGCGATCGTGCCGGCGGTCACCCGCGCGCCCGCGAACCCGATGAGCGCGTCGGGCTCCGCGATGTTGATATCGCCGACTGCCGCGAACGACGCGAACACGCCACCGGTCGTCGGGTCGGACAGGATGGAGATGAACGGCACGCCCGCGGCGGACAGGCGTTCCAGGGCGGCCAGGGTCTTGGCCAGCTGCATGAGCGCGAGGGTGCCCTCCTGCATCCGCGCCCCGCCCGAGGCGGCCACGATGATGAGCGGGGTGCGGCTGGCGAGCGCGAACTCCGCGGCGCGGGTGACCTTCTCCCCGACGACGGCGCCCATCGAGCCGCCCATGAACCCGAAGTCCATCACGCACAGGGCGGCCGTCGTGCCACCGATGGCGCCGGTCCCCCAGACCGCCGCGTCGCGCATCCCGGTCGAGAGCTGCGCCGCCGTCAGGCGATCCGGATAGGTCTTCTGGTCGACGAAGCCGAGCGCATCGACCGACTGCAGGTTCGCGTCGCGTTCCGCCCAGGTGCCCGGATCCAGCAGGTGCTCGAGCCGGGCGGCGGCCGACAGCCGGAAGTGATGGCCGCAGGTCGTGCACACGCGCAGGTTCTTCTCGAGTTGCTTGTTGAACAGCATCGTTGCGCAGGTCGGGCACTTGGTCCACAGGTCCGGCGGGTAGACGTCGCGGCGGGCCCTGAAGGACGGCAGTTTGAGGGGCATCAGACGAGCCTCGTCCGGGCGACGGCGCGGACGGCGCGTGACATCGGGGCGAGGGGCGGATGGCTGCGCCGCCAGGCGACGAACGCCGCGCCCGCGATCGACAGCGCGGCCGACGTGATGACCCCGCCGATGACGACCGGGCGGGTCAGGCCGGCGTGGTCGTCGCGCTCGCGGTCGTCGCGCGACATGGGCAGGTCCACGAGCTCACCGGCCTGGATCCTGTTGGCGACGGCGGCCAAGCGCGCGGCGAGCGCCTCCTCGAAACGGAACGACGGGTGGTGGCGGGGCAGCTCGGCGGTCAGGCGCTCCGCCGTGGCCCGCAGGTCCGCGGCCACGCCGTCGGGGTCGGCGGGTCGGCGGGCGAGCAGCGACTCGAGATAGCGATCGACGATGAGCGCCTCGATATCCGGCTCGCCCCCAAGGACGCCCGGCCTCACCGGCCGTCCCGGCGCAGGTCGCCGGCGACCGACCGCAGCGCGCGATGGAGGAGCACCCGGACGGCGCCCTCGGAGCGACCCAGGACGCCGGCGATCTCCGTGGTCGACATCTCGTGGACGAAGCGCAGCACGACCGCCCGGCGCCGATCGCCCTCCAGGCGCCCGACCGCGCGCCACGCGGCCGATGCCTCGTCGCGGACGACCGCCGCGTGCTCCAGGTCGTGGGGATCGGCAGCGTCG
>JBPPMZ010000049.1:0-22876 GCA_051306295.1 Candidatus Limnocylindrales bacterium | reverse complement strand
GGCTTGGCAGTGGGCGTGGGGGTGGCTGCGGACCCGGAGTCGCCCCAGCCCGCGCGAGCGGCGAACAGGACGGTCCACATCTTCTTGCCATCGGAGCCCTTGTACGCCCCCACGCCGATCACGTCCCAGGCCTTGCCGAGGATGTTCTTGCGGTGTCCGTCGGACTTCATGAACATCGAGTGGATGGCGGCCGTAGCTGAATCGTCGGGGTAGTTGTTCCAGCCGATGTTCTCGCCGGCGACCTTGTAGCAGTAGCCCTTGGCATCGAGCTTCTTGAAGACCTGCCCATAGCCCGGGATGTCGTGGCTGAAGTAGTCGCGCTGGATCATGTCCTTGCTGCGCCAGCGCGCGACGGACGTGAGGGTCGAGGACACCTTGAGTGCCTTGAGCCCGGCAGCCGCGCGGCTGCGGTTGGTCAGGGCGATGAGGTCCTTCTCCGACCCGGACGAGAACGCGTTGGCGTCCCAGGCGAGGGTCGGCTGCGGACGCGCCATCGACACGACCGACGTGATCGCGAACAGGAGGGTGACCAGGCTGGCGGTGCGGCGAATCGTGGGGGCCGGCGTTGGGGATGACATCCGATCGGATCTCCGTGGGCCCCGGGCGCCGTCTGGGGTGGCGTCGGGGTAGGTTCGGTGTGGTCCCCACGCTACGCACCGAGTCCGGTGCGGTCTGTCGTTCGATGGTCCGGCGCCCCCTGCCCAAGGGGTACTGGCGGGTCTACGGCAGTCGCGTGGGCAGCGTGCCGGTCCGGTTCGGTCTGGGGCAGTCCATACTCTCGATCGATGCACGATCGCGTCGTCCTCATCACCGGCGCCACGGGCCCGCTCGGTCGGGCGGCGGCGTCCGCCTTCGCAGCGGACGGAGCACGGTTGGGCCTGGTCGGGACGAACCTCGAACGCCTGGACGCGATGGCGGGTGAGCTTGCCCTCGAGGCCGACCGCTGGGCTCCGGCCGTTGGCGACCTGCGGGACCGGGCCGCTGCCCACGCGGCCGTCGAGGCGGTGGTGGCCAGTCTCGGATCGGTCGACGTCCTCCTGCACCTGGTGGGCGGCTGGACCGGCGGAACGGCACTCGTCGATCTGGATCCATCCGTCCTCGACGACATGCTGGGCCGCCACGTCTGGTCGACGTTCCATGTCGCGCAGGCTGTGCTGCCCGCCATGCTGGAACGCGGCGCCGGGCGGGTCGTCGCCGTGACCTCGACCTCTGCGGCCGCCCCGGGCCCCCGCATGGCGCCGTATGTCGCCGCCAAGGCCGCCCAGGAGGCCCTGCTTCGATCACTCGCGCGCGACGTGGCCGGCACCGGCGTGACCGCCAACCTCATCGCCGTCAAGGCCATCGACGCCAAGCACGAACGGGACAGCGACCCCTCGCCGAAGACCGCGTCCTGGACGACGCCTGAGGAAATCGTCGCGACGATCCGCTACCTGTGCTCTCCGGACGCAGCCGCGATCAACGGCGCGCGCATCCCGCTCGATGGCCGGTAAGGCCCCAACCTCAGCCCCCGACGGTCGCCGCGACCAGCGCCTGGGCCTCCTCGAGCAGCCGCGACAGGTGCTCCTCGCCGCGGAAGCTCTCCGCGTACACCTTCGCCACGTTCTCCGTGCCCGACGGCCGGGCCGCGAACCAGCCCTGGTCGGTCGTGGCCTTGAGGCCGCCGATCGGGGCGCCGTTGCCGGGGGCGTTGGTCAGGATGGCCGTGATCGGGTCGCCGGCCAGTTGGGTCGCGGTCACATCGGACGGGGATAGCGCCCCCAGCGCGGCCTTCTGGGCCGGCGTCGCGGGGGCGTCGATGCGCCGATAGGCCGGCGCGCCGAATCGTTCGGTAAGGGCCGCATAGGCTTGGCCCGGATCGCGACCGGTCCGCGCGGTCAGCTCGCAGGCCAACAGGTCGGCGATGATCCCGTCCTTGTCGGTCGTCCAGACGGTGCCATCGCGACGCAGGAACGAGGCACCCGCGCTCTCCTCCCCGCCGAAGCCGATCGAACCATCGACCAGCCCGTCGACGAACCACTTGAAGCCGACCGGCACCTCCACCAGGCGACGGCCGAGATCGGCGACGACGCGATCGATCATCGATGACGAGACGAGCGTCTTCCCGACACCGACCTCCGGCCCCCACGTCCGCGCGCCGCCGAACAGGTAGCCGATGGCCGCCGACAGGACGTGGTTCGGGTTGAGCAGGCCACCCGAGGGCGTCACGACGCCGTGGCGGTCCGCATCGGCGTCGTTGCCCAGGGCGATGTCGAAGCGATCGCGCAGGGCGACCAGCCGGGCCATGGCGTACGGCGACGAGGGATCCATCCGGATCTTGCCGTCCCAGTCGCAGGTCATGAACCCGAACTGCGGATCCACCACGTCGTTGGTGACCGTGATATCCAGGCCGTGACGGGCCGCGATCTCCGCCCAGTAGGCGACCGATGCGCCGCCCATCGGATCGACCCCGATGCGCAGGCCCGAGGCGGCGATGGCCGGAAGATCGATGACGTTAGGCAGGTCGTCGACGTAGGTGCCCAGATAGTCGTGCGGCGTGGTGGCGGCGAGAGCCGACGCATACGGTGTGCGCTTGATGCCGGTCACGCCGTCCGAGCCCGTCGCCTCCAGGATGCGATTGGCCTCGTCCTGGATCCAGCGCGTCACGTCCGTGTCGGCTGGTCCGCCGTTGGGCGGGTTGTACTTGAAGCCGCCGTCGTCCGGCGGGTTGTGCGATGGCGTCACGACGATGCCGTCGGCCAGGTGGCGCCAGCTGTTCGCCGGTCGATTGGCGGCCAGGATCGCGTGCGACAGGACGGGCGTCGGGGTGAAGCCGTCGCGGTCGTCGACGCGCACATCCACGCCGTTGGCGACGAGGACTTCGATGGCCGTCCGGGTCGCCGGTTCCGAGAGGGCGTGGGTGTCCCGGGCGATGAACAGCGGCCCGCTGTACCCGCGGCTGAACCGGTAGCGGCAGATGGCCTCCGTGATGGCCAGGATGTGTGCCTCGTTGAAGGCGCCGCGGAATGACGAACCGCGGTGGCCGGAGGTGCCGAAAGCCACGCGCTGGGTCGGGTCGGTCGGGTCGGGCGCGCGGTCGTGATACGCGGTGAGCAGGGCGCCGATATCGACCAGGGTCGTGGGATCCGCGGGCTGTCCGGCTCGTTCGCTCGTCACGTCATCGGCCTCCGTCGCGCGCGGTCCGTCGCCGGCGTCCCGGAAGTGTGCCAGAGCCCGCGGTGGGCGTCGGTGGCTCTTCGCTATACTCCGCAGGCTTCGTCCATCGCGCTCGCTGCGCACCGCCACGGACGACCGCGCCGCGGTGGCCTTAGCTCAACCGGCAGAGCACTGGATTGTGGCTCCAGAGGTTACGGGTTCGAGCCCCGTAGGCCACCCCAACCCCCGCCACGACCCGGTGGAGCGGCACGTCCCCGATGCCCTGCAGGGCGATCGCGCCGACCGACTCGAAGGTCATCAACGTACGGTGGGCACGGTGGGTGACTACACTCCGACCGTCGGAGGTGGCATGGCAGCGACGATCCGAGATGTCGCGCGATTAGCTGGTGTCAGTCGAGGGACCGTCAGCCGGGTCCTGAACAACCAACCACGCGTCGACCCCGAGACCCGGGTGCGAGTCCTCCAGGCGATCGCCGACCTCAACTTCTCGCCGAGCGCGCTCGCCCGGGGGCTGTCCATCGGCCGTACCCACAGCATCGGCGTGGTGGTGCCGTTCATCACCCGGCCGTCCGTGGTCGAGCGGTTGCGCGGCATCGAGGGCGCACTCTCGACGACCGATTACGACCTGGTCGTCTTCAACGTCGAGACGCCGCAGCGCCGCGACAGCGTGGCCCACGACCTGACCCGGGGCGAGCGGGTGGACGGGCTGCTCCTGGTCGGGCTGGAGCCTGACGAGGTCATGGTCGAGGCCATCCTGCGGTCCGGCCTCCCGACGGTCCTCATCGACGCGCACGACGCACGGTTCTCGCGGGTCGTGATCGACGACGTCGCTGGGGCGCGCCTCGCGGTCCGGCACCTGCTGGCTCTGGGTCATCAGCGCATCGCGTTCCTGGGTGACGTGCCCCTCGTCGCGTTCAGCTACCCGGCCAGCAAGCTGCGTCATCGCGGGGTCCGTCGCGCACTGCGGGCAGCGGGTCTCGATCTGTCGGATGCCTACACCGTCATGGGCGACCCAGGAAGGTCACGGGCGCGCGAGCTCACCCGTGCGCTCCTCGCCCAGCCGACCCCCCCGACGGCGATCATCTGCGCCAGCGACCTGCAGGCCGTCGGTGCCCGCGAGGGCGCCCGGGATGTCGCGATGGACGTACCCGCCGACCTGTCGATCATCGGCTTTGACGACCTCGATATCGCCGGCTACCTGGGCCTTACGACGGTCCGACAACCGCTCTTCGAGTCCGGGGTCGAAGGCGTGCGACTGCTCTTGGAGCAGGTCGCCGGCGGACCCCCGCCTCGACCGGTGCGAACCGTCCTGGACGTCGACGTGATCACGAGGACGACCACCGGGCCACCGCCGCCTGCAGACCGCGACGACGGCCGCAACCGAACCGCGATGGGACCGGTTTCACAGCGGGCTTGACGGGGGGCGTACTGTACCTGCACGTAGGTCTGTGGGACCGGTCACACAAGCCCGTGATGGACGGCCAGACCCGCGAGGAGGAATGAGCGATGCGCCGATCGTTGGTCCTGGCCGCTGCCACGATGATCGTGGTTGCCGCGTGCGGTAGTGGCACGACGAGCCCGAGTCCTGACACGAGCGCGGCGCCGCCGGCCAGCGTGGATCCTGGGGCCAGCGCGCCGGCGACGGGCTGGGACCCGACGGCCATCACCGGAACCGCGCAGCTCTCGGGCTGGCGCTCGTCCCCGGACGAGGGCGAAGCCCTCACCCAGGCCCTCCTCGGCTTTCCGGTCGAGTACCCCAACATCGCCGTCGACTACAAGCCGATCGCCGGTGACTATCCCGCGGTCATGATCACGAAGATCGCGTCCGGCGAGGTCCCGGATCTCTTCTACGTCAATGCCGAGTATGCCGGTGACTGGATCGACCAGGGCTTCCTGGAGCCGCTCGATGACTACATCGCGAAGTCCGAGTTCGACACCTCCCAGTTCTACGAAGGCTACCTGTCGACCTTCAAGGGCAAGGACGGGAAGATCTACGGCCTCCCCAAGGATGGCAACACGATCGGGATGGCCTACAACACGGCGCTCGTGACGACACCGCCGACCACGATGGACGAGCTCGTCGCCCAGGCTACCGCCCTCAAGGGCAGCGCCGGCATCGACACGCCCATCTGCCTCAATCCGGGACTCGACCGCGGGTTGGCATTCCTGTATGCACAGGGCGGTTCCATCGTCAGCGAGGATGGGACCACCGAGCAGATCTCCACCCCTGAATCGGCCGCGGCCGTGCAGTTCTACATGGACCTGTTCAAGGATGGACTGGGCAAGACCGCGGGTGACATGGGATCCGGCTGGTGCGGAGAGGCGCTGGGCAAGGGCCAGGTCGCCTTTGCCTTCGAAGGGGGTTGGCTCGACCCGTACATGACCAGCACCTTCCCGGATACCAAGTACGCCTGGGGCCAGGTCCCCACCGGGACCTCGGGCAGCCCTGTCACCATCTCGTACACCGTCAGCTACTCCATCGGCGCTGATTCGGTCAACAAGGACCAGGCGTTCGTCCTCCTCAGCTATTTGGCCGGCCCCAAAGGCATGGAGAAGTGGACCGCCGGCGGTGTGGCCCTGCCATCGCGCAAGGACGTTCCGATCCCGACCGGCAAGGACGTCTTGGCCGCCAGTAGCGCATTCGCCCGACCCGGATCCGGCTTCATGCCCGGCTACGTCGACGTGCAGAAGGCCTTCCAGGACACGTTCATCGCCCAGATCCAGGGCGGCACGTACGACGGCGCGGCCGTCGTCGCCGCGACGAAGACCGCCATCGATAGCGCACTCTCCCAGTAACTCCGGGCGCGCCCGCACCCCGCGAGAGATCCAGGGCGGCGTCGGCAGCTCCTCCTACCGACGCCGCTCGCCTCATCGACTGGAGGGAAGCCCGATGGCCGTCGCGACGGCTCGCACCCGCAAGCGGGCCTCTCGGGAGGACCGCTCCGAAGCGATCGCCGGCTATGCCCTGATCGCGATCCCGATGATCCTCTTTCTGGTCCTCAACATCGGATCGATCTTCTACGCACTGTTCATCAGTACGTGGGAGTGGAACATCCGCTCTGGCCCGCAGGAGTTCCAGGGCCTGGCTAACTTCGCGGGCTTGCTGAACGATCCGATCTTCCATCGGGCCATCAGCAACTCGCTGTATTACGCCGTGGTCTGGGTGCCGCTGACGATGGTCATCGGCCTGTCGCTCGCGGTCATCGTCAACCAGAAGATCCGCGGCCAGACGTTCTTCCGGGCTGCCTTCTATTTCCCGGCGATCGCGAGCTCCGCGGCGATCACCATCCTGTGGATCTTCATCGTGGCACCCGATGGCCTGTTCAACGCCGTGCGCGAGGCCGCGGGCCTCAATCCGCTGTTCGAGTTCTTCGGCTTCGACCCGAACCACAACTGGATCGCCAACCAGGAGACTGCACTCAACTCGATCATCGTCCTCAATGCCTGGACGACCTCGGGGACGTTCATGCTGTTCTACCTGGCGTCGCTCCAATCGATCCCGGGCCAGGTCTACGAGGCGGCCGCGATCGACGGGGCGGGGGCGTGGTCAACGTTCCGCCACATCACATTCCCGTTGCTCCGACCCGGACACTTCTTCGTGGCCACCGTCGCGGTCATCGGCGCACTGCAGTTGTTCGACCAGGCGGCGATCGCCGGCGGCATCTCGGGCGACCCGAACAACTCGTTGATGACGATGGTGCTGTACCTGTACAACGCCGCGTTCAAGCAGTTCGACTTCGACTACGCCGCGGCCGTCGGGATCGTGCTCTTCGCGATCATCTTCGGGGCGACGCTCGTCCAGCGCCGGCTGTTCGGGCAGGCGCCGTCATGGTAGGAGGCGTTCGATGACGACCGAGGCGACGACGCCAGCCGTGATACCGGCGCCAGAGCTGGCACCGGTCGGCGACGAGGGCGCCCGGTGGAGACGGCGGGTGGCCTACGCGATCCTCATCGGCTATGCGGCGCTCATGTTCGTGCCGTTCGCCTGGTCGGTGATCACCTCGTTCAAGACGCTACCGGATTCGGTCCGCCTGACGTTCATCCCGGAGCCGTTCACGCTGGGCGCCTGGGAGTTCGCATTCACCCAGCTGACACCGTCGCTCCCGCGCCTGTTCCTGAACAGCGCGATCATCGCCCTCGTGGTGACGGTCTCCAATCTGGTCCTGGGCAGCATGGCGGGCTACGCCTTCGCTCGCCTCCGATTCCGGGGACGAGACATCCTGTTCCTCGTCGTGCTGGCCACGCTCATGATCCCCGATCAACTGCGCCTGGTCCCGGTCTACCTGCTGCTCAATGCTGCCGGGCTGACCAAGGGCGTGCTCCAGTACGGCGGGGTCATCCTGGTGCTGGCCATCGGCGGCTCGACGATCTTCCTGCTGCGCCAGTACTTCCTGTCCATCCCGCGCGACCTGGAGGAAGCCGCCCGCATGGACGGCGCCGGGTTCTTCCGGACCTTCTGGCAGGTCATGCTGCCGCTCGCGGGACCGGCCCTGGCCGCAGTGGCCATCCTGTCCTTCCAGGGCACCTGGAACGGCTACTTCTGGCCCCTGATCCTTCTCCAGGAGCAGGAGCAGTGGACCCTGCCTCTGGGGCTCAGCGGCTTCCGGCTGGCGGGCGGTCTCGCCACCAACTATCCGCCGCTCATGGCGACCGTCGTGATGGCCACCATACCGATCGTCATCCTGTACCTGTTCTTCCAGCGCTACTTCGTCGAGGGCGTGGCCGCCACGGGGGTGAAGGGATGATGGCGTGACGGCGGTCATCGTGGGTCGCCGTGAGGGGGTCGTCCGCGTGGCCCTGTCGGACCTGTACTTCCATTCGGCGGGACTGGTCGGGCTGAACCTGCTGTGGGGCCTGGGCCTGACGTTCGTGGCCATGGCGGCGCTGCTCGCGTCACCCATCGCCCTGGTCCTGGTCCCGCTGCTGGCGGTGCCCGCGGTCGGGACGGCCAGGCTCGCCGCCCGCATCGTCCGGGAGGATCCTGACCGCTCGATCGTGGCCGCTCTCCTGCCGGGGCGTGTCCTCTTCGGCGGAACAGTCCTCGCCGGCGTCGGCGTCCTGATCGCCGGAGTGGTCCTGACGTCCAACGCTGTGATCGGGTTGACCGCGGCCGATCCGTTCGCCTGGCTGCTCGGCACGCTGGCCGCCTGGGGACTCGTCATCCTGTGGGCCGTGCTCCTCGTGGCGATCCCACTCTTGGTGGACCCGTGGCGGGCTGAACGGCCGGTCGGGGAGCGGCTACGCCTGGCGACCGCCGTCCTGGTCGCGAACCCGCGTCGGTGCGCCTGGCTGGGGGTGACGGCCACCGTGTTCCTGGCCATCAGCACCGTGCTCGTCGTCGTGCTGCTGTCCACGAGCCTGGCCATCACGGCCCTCGCCGCGAGTCGCATCGTCTTGCCGCTGGCCGATCGACTGGACGGTACTACGGGCAAGCGGTCGTGACGCTGCCGATCCAGGTCGGCCCCGCGACGATCACGCTCAATCGGGACGACCGGGTCCTGGTCTGCCAGCCCGACGGCTGGATCGACGGCCGGGCCGAGGAGGGATTCTTCGCCCGGGACACGCGCCTGGTGTCGGGCTACGGCCTGTGGATCAACGGCCGACGGCCATCGCTCCTGAACTCCTCGCCCATCCAGTTCTACTCTGCCCGCTTCGAGTACACCAACCCGGAGCTGCTGGACCCGGTCGGGACCATCGATCGGCACACCGTTTCGATCCGTCTGGACCGCACGATCTCGGGTGGCGTCCACGAGGACTACGACCTCGTGAACTACGGGCCGCGAGCGGTGCGTCTGGTCATCGAGATCGAGATCGACTCCGACTTCGCCGACATCTTCGACGTCAAGGCGGATCGCCTGGTCCGCCGCGGCGAGGTGAATACCCGCTGGTTCCGAGCCCGCCGCGAGTTGCGGACGACCTACAAGAACCGGGAGTTCGAGCGCGAACTGCTCGTCGAGGTCACGCGGGCCGATAGCCCCCCGCAGTTCGCCAATGGTCGGCTGGCGTTCGTCGCCGAGATACCCCCGAAGGGCCGCTGGCACACCTGCCTGCGCTGGCTGCCGCTCTCCAATGGCGGCCGGCGGCCGAGCACGCTTCCTTGTAACGCCGTCACGGGTCCTCTCCCGGATCGTGTGCGTCCGGGTCTGGCCAAAGTTCGGCTGGAGACACCGAGCTTCGTCGTCAAGCGCGCCTGGGACCAGGCCCAGACCGACATGGACGCCCTGCAGCTGGAGGACCCGGCGTTCGCCAAGGGCGTGTTCATCCCGGCGGCCGGTGTCCCGTGGTTCGTGACGCTGTTCGGGCGCGACTCGCTCATCGTGTCCATGCATGGCATCAGCGGATACCCACAATTCGCCGAGGGCGCGCTCCGGCGCCTGAGTGAGCTGCAGGCGACGGGCGACGACCCGGAGCGCGACATGGAGCCCGGCAAGATCCCGCACGAGATCCGCCACGGCGAACTCGCCGAGCTGCGCATCCTGCCGTTCCAGCCGTACTACGGCACGCACGACGCTACCAGCCTCTTCATCATCGTGATGTCGTACCTCTACCAGTGGCTGGGCGACCCCGAGGTGCTCCGTCGGTACTTGCCCAACGCCGAGGCCGCGCTGGCTTGGATCGACCAGTCCGGTGACCGCGACGGGGACGGGTTCCAGGAATACGCGACCCGGTCCAGCCACGGGTACTTCAACCAGGGCTGGAAGGACGCCGGCGATGCCATCCCGGCCCGCGATGGGTCGCTCGCGCCGCTGCCCCTGGCCCTGTGCGAGCTGCAGGGCTATGTCTACGACGCGAAGCTACGCCTGGCGGACGTGTACGACGCCGTCGGCCGGCCGGCGGAGGCCGAAACCCTCAGGTCTGCCGCCCGGACGCTGTACGAGCGATTCAACGAGACGTTCTGGTGGGAGTCGGAGGGGACCTACTACCTGGGTCTGGACGGCCAGAAGCGGCCGATCGAATCGGTCGCGTCGAACGCCGGCCACTGCCTGGCGAGCGGCATCGTCCCGCCCGATCGCGCCGCTCGGGTCGTCGACCGCCTGCTGGCCGACGACATGTGGACGGGCTGGGGGATCCGCACGCTCTCGTCGGACCATGCGGCCTACAACCCGTTCAGCTACCACACGGGCACGGTGTGGCCCCACGACAACGCGATCATCGCCGGTGGGTTTCGCCGGTACGGCCATTACTCCGCGGCCGCTCGGGTGGCCAAGGGACTGTTCGACGCGACGGAGCGGTTCCAGGCCAACCGCCTGCCCGAATTGTTCGCTGGCCTGCCGCGCGAGGACGGCAGCTTTCCGGTCCAATACCTGGGCGCCAACGTGCCCCAGGCCTGGGCTGCCGGGGCGATCTTCCGGCTGATCGCGATCCTGTGCGGCATCCACGCCGCGACGGGTCCCGCAGGCTCGCGCCTGTACGTGGACCCGATGCTGCCCGACTGGTTGCCCGAGCTCACCATCCGCAACCTACGTGCCGGATCCGGGACTGCGGCCATCCGCTTCCGAGGCTCGGACGTGGACGTCCTGGCGAACACCACCGGCTTCGAGATCGTGCATGCGACCCCGCCTCGATCGGGGCCATGGACCGGGCCGGGGCGGGACCGCGTCGAAGTAGGGGCCGTCCGGCCGACGACCTGATCGCCGCCTTTCGATGGCCGCCCATTTCGCGAGGATGGCCCCCCGGGGGCCGCCGCGGCATCACCCCATCGACGTATCTTGCCGCGGAGCGGAGGGGCCGACGGGCCTGCTGTTCGTCACCTTGGATGGCTGTCCTGCGCCCTCCGGGCTTGATGGCAACCGGGGACATCGAGCTGGGGGAGTCGGTCGACGGCAAGTGGACGCCGCCGTCACGATCACCGATGTCGATGGCCGGATCGTCGCCTGGAACGAGGGCGTCACCCGACTGTTCGGCTGGACCGCGCTCGAGGCGATCGGCTCCACGTGGGCGGAAATCGCCGGCCCGGTGGATGCCGACCCGGCCCGCGCCGGGCCCTGATCAGGTCCTGCTCAACCTGGCCGTCGACGCGTTCGACGCCATGCCCGCAGGAGGAACGCTGCGGATCCGGGTGTCCGGCCGTCGCGGGCGCGGCCCCAACGATCCTGCCCGTGTCCGTCTTGTCGTCTCGGATGATGGGACGGGCATGACGGATGCCGTCCGCCCGCGCATCTTCGAGCCATTCTTCACGACCAAGCCGGTCGGCCAGGGGCGGGTCCGGGACTTGCGATAGGGCACGGCATCGCGGAGACGCGCCCGACGTCTCGAGCATCTTCAATGGTCCATCGGACGCTGGTCGAGCGCGCCTGAGGGGCCAGCCCGGTTCGGGTTGCGCCTCGGTACACGTGGTTGCGCCGAAATGACCGGGCTCGTACGATGCGTTGACCCCGAGTTGCCACGTACGGGGCCCGTCCGCGTTCCGCCTCGGCGGGACATCGCCTCCGGGCGACTGGGATGCATGGGCCCGCGATGCGCTGCTGGGAGTGGAGGTACTCGCACATGGCGACGGTCACGTTCGACCACGTCAACAAGAGTTACGGCGACGTTCACGTCGTCAAGGACTTCAACCTCGAGATCGGTGACGGCGAGTTCATGGTCCTGGTCGGACCATCGGGCTGCGGCAAGACGACCAGCCTGCGGATGATCGCCGGCCTCGAGGAGATCACCAGCGGCGAGTTGCGGATCGGCGACCGCGTCGTCAACGACGTCCCGCCCAAAGACCGCGACATCGCGATGGTCTTCCAGAGCTATGCGCTCTACCCGCATATGTCGGTGCGCGAGAACCTGGCCTTCGGGCTCAAGCTGCGCAAGGTCCCCAAGGCGGAGATCGAGCGTCGGGTCAACGAGGCGGCCGAGACGATCCAGCTCCAGAAGCTCCTGGACCGCAAGCCCAAGGAACTCTCCGGCGGGCAGCGCCAGCGCGTCGCGCTGGGTCGGGCGATCGTCCGAGAGCCGGCGGTGTTCCTGATGGACGAACCGCTCTCGAACCTCGACGCCAAGCTTCGCGTCCAGACCCGTGCGGAGATCGCGCGCCTGCATCAGCGCCTCAAGACGACCGTCGTGTACGTCACCCACGACCAGGTCGAGGCCATGACGATGGGCTCGCGCATCGCGGTCATGAGCGAGGGCCTGCTCCAGCAGGTCGGGACCCCACAGGCCCTGTACGACTCCCCGGTCAACCGCTTCGTCGCGGGCTTCATCGGCAGCCCGTCGATGAACTTCGTCGACGTCACCGTCGAGGGCACGGGCGATTCCGCCCGGCTCATCGGGGCCGGTGGCTGGTCGCTCCCGACGCCGCCGCGCCTGCGCGGGATCGCCGGGGATATCGCCGGTAAGAAGCTCGTGGCGGGCTTCCGGCCGGAGCACCTGGAGATCGGCGAAGGCGGCACGGACGCCGGCGGCTTCCAGGCCCGGGCAGAAGTGGTCGAGTACCTCGGCAACGAGGAACTGCTCCACGTCCAGGCCGCGGACCAGGACATCGTGGCGATCGTCGGTTCGGAGCACCGCGTGCGTCCGGGCGACATCGTGAACCTCGTCCTGTCGCTGTCCAAGCTGCACCTGTTCGACGCCGAGACCGGCGCCGCCCTCACCTCGGCCGGCAGTCCGGCGGCCGTCGCCTGAGCGACCCCGTCGAACCGCACGAGCCCACGGCCCCGGAGTCCAGCTCCGGGGCCGAACTCGTCGAGCGCGTCGTCGATCGACGCGTGCTCCATCGGGGCAAGTTCCTGGAGTTCCGGATCGACACGGTCGAGCGGCTCGATGGGTCGCGCCACACCCGGGACATCGCCGGCCATCCGGGGGCCGTGGCCGTCGTCGCGCTCGACGACGAAGGTCGGGTGGCCCTCGTCCGGCAATGGCGCCTGCCCGCCGATGCGGCCCTGCTCGAGATCCCGGCCGGCGGCCTGGATGTCGCGGATGACGGCACCAAGGAGGACCCGGATCTCGCCGCTCCCCGAGAACTCGAGGAGGAGACCGGGCTGCGAGCCGGGACGTGGCGCAAGCTCGGCACGTTCTACACGGCGCCCGGCTTCACCGACGAGCTGATGCATCTGTACCTCGCCACCGACCTGACCTCCGTCCACGCCGAAGGTCGGCTGGCCGCGGACGAGGACGAGGCACTCATCCTGTCGTGGCTCCCCTGGCCGGAAGCCGTGGCCGCAGCAGAGTCCGGCACGATCCGCGACGCCAAGTCGATCGTCGGCCTGTTCTGGCTGGCCCGCATCCTCGACAGCCGGGGCCGATGAGCGGGTCGTCGTCCACGCGACCGTTCAGCGCCGATGACGCGCCGGCCGTTCGGGCGGTCATGGCGGCGTCGCTCGAGACCGACGGGATCCCGGGGTTCACCGCGGACGACATCGAGCGCGCCATGGTCCGGACCCTGCCGGACCCCGACGGGACGGTCGTCGCGGTCGAGCATGGGAATGTGGTCGGCTACTGCACGCCACATCACGACGACCTGACCGTGCTGCCCGGTTCGCGTCGACGTGGGCATGGACGCCGACTCGTGGACGCGGCCCGTGCGCTCGCCCGGGCTCGCGGCCAACAGGAGCTGCAGCTGTACGTGCCGCCGCATCTGCCGGCGTCGGTGGCATTCGCCGGATCGGTCGGCTTGGCCTATCGGTCGAGCCTGTGGAAGTTCGTCCTGCCAGCGGCGCACCCGGTTTCCGCGGCGCGGTTCGAGCCGGACGTCGTGACCCGGACCTGGGACCCGCAGCGCGACGTCGATCTGGAGGGATGGACGGCGTTCCTCCACCGCGCCTTCGAGGGACATCCGACGCCCATGACCTGGACACCGGCCGTCATCCGCGGCGTCCACGAGGCGCCGGACTTCGACCCGAGCGGGATCCTGATCGTCGCCGCGGCCGACGCGCCGAACGAGCCCGTGGCGTTCGTTCGTATCGAGATGTTCGAGCGGGATCGGCCCGCCGGCGAGCGGGTCGGCGACATCGGTCTGCTGGGTGTCGTCCCGGCCTGGCGCGGCCGCGGTCTGGGCCGGACCCTATTGCGCTGGGGCGTGACCACGTTACGAGCGCGGGGCGCCGGCCGGATCGAGCTATCGGTCGAGGCGGCCAACGAGCGGGCGACCGGTCTCTACCGAGCGCACGGATTCGAGCCGACGATCGAGTGGCCGCACTGGGTCATCGCGACGGACGGATAGGCTGGGCGCCGGCGGCCTGCGGCGGGATCCGGGATCCGCGGCCTTGGCCGGGTTCCCTGCATGGGAGTCAGCGGTCGTGGGCCGAACCCGCCGGGATCCGCGGCCTTGGCCGGGTTCCCTGCATGGGAGTCAGCGGTCGTGGCCCGAACCGGCCGGGATCCGCCGCCTGGGCCTGATTGCGTGCGTGGGAGTCAGCGTTCGCGGCCGAGGCCGAGGTGGCCGGGGGCGCCCGGGCCAACGTGGCGAGGCCCGTCCCGTCACTCGGCGGGCGGCGGATCCTCCGGCCCCGGGCCGCGTACCGGCGGCGGCGGCGCGACCGAGGGCCCGGCCCGTTCCGGCACCCCATCCAGGCGCACCAGCGCAGCCCGATATAGCGCCGAGTCCGGGCTCATCGCTACCGCCAACCGCAGATGCGTCACGGCCGCGTCCCGCTCACCGAGCTTGCGCAGCGCCTCGCCCATCCCGAAATGCCCGTAGTGCGAGTTGGGCTCCAACTCCAGCAGGTGCTCGAAGGCGGTCCTGGCCAGGTCGTGCTGCCGGGAGTTGTAGTACGCCCGGCCCAACGCCTCGACGATGGACGCCTGGTTCGGCTCCAGTCGGTCGGCGCGCTCCAGGACCACGGCCGCCTGGGCGTGGTGACGCGCTTCGAGCAGGGCCTGACCGCGCTGGAACAGGTCGTAGGCGCTTTCCGCCGGCTCGTCCATCGCTCCGCGCTCAGCCTTCGCGGTACGCCGCGAGGTCCACGGTCCGCAGCCGCGGGGACTCCGTCACGCCGGGGATCCGGCCGCGCTTGGCGATCGGCGTGCCGTCGATCTCCTTGATATCGCCCGTGAAATCGATGGGCGTCGCGCCGCTGATGTACGACCCGACGGCGAACGAGTCGACCGGCGCGCCGGCCTCGCGGAAGTAGCGGATGCGATCGGGATCGATGCCGCCCGAGACCACGATCTTGACGTGGTGGTAGTCCTCCTGGTCCAGCCGCGCGCGGACCTCGTGGACCAGGTCCGCGGTGACCCGCCCACGCTCCGACGGGGTGTCCAGGCGGATGCCGTATAGCCGATCGCCCAGGGCATGCGCGACGCGCAGCGCCTCCTCCGCCTCGTCCTTGAAGGTGTCGACGAGGACGATGCGCGGCACCTCCGGCCCAAGATCGCGGTCGAACGCCTCCGCCGCCTTCACCGTGTCGCCGAAGATGAGGACCAGCGAATGGGGCATGGTCCCGGTCGGGTTCAGGCCGGCCAGGCGCGCCCCGGCCGGCGTCGACGCCCCGACGCACCCCCCGACGATGGCCGCATAGTCCAGCACGTCGGTGATGTCCGGATGGACGTGCCGTGCCCCGAAGCTGATGACCGGCTCGGGTGCCGCGACCTCGACGCACTCGCGTGCCGCTGTCGCCCAACCGGTGGAGGTCGCCAGCATGCCCAGGAAGGCGGTCTCGTACAGGCCGAACCGGCGGTAGCGCGCCCGGATCCGCAGGACGATCTCCTTGGGGCCGATCAGGTCGCCGTCGGACAACGCCTCGAGCCGCGTTTCGGCCAGGTCCGCACTGGCCAGCACGTGGCCCAGCAGGTTCTTGGCTTCGTCGATGCCGCACAGGACCGCCGACTGACGCGCGAAGACCTCCATCGTGACCAGCGGGTCCATGCCCTCGGTCTCGAGGATGTGGTCGGCGCGCGCGAAGTACACGTCCGCCGAATCCCCGGACAGGATCTCCAGGGAGGGGCGCGTGCGCTGCAGGCCCATCGGTGCGGTCGGCTCCTCGTGGGTGGTGGCTGGCTCTGGGTCGGCCGGGCGGCGAGTGTAGCGCAGCGGCCGCACGTCGCTCACTCGGTGCGCAACGGCCAGGCCATCGGCGTGCGATGTCGTCGACGATGGCGCCGTCGCCATGACCCGATGATGAGCGCGACCGCCAGGAGGGTCGCGAGCGCGAGCAGGCCGAGGCTGACCGCCCGACCATGGCCGATCGATTCGGCCGTCGTCCAGACGAGTTCGGCATCGCCTGCCGCCGCGACGGCCACCTCGAGGTCGCCGCGGGCCAGTGCGGCGCTGGCCGTCTTCAGGTCCACCTCCGGTGTCTCGCCCCAGAGGCCCAGGCTCAGGAAGGGCGTGACCTCGGCCGGCCGGGCCGCCGCCGCCCGTGCGTAGTCCTTGATGGCCCCCAGTTCCGCCTCGGCCTCGGCCAGGGCGTCGTCGAAGCCGTCGTCGTCCTCGAAGGCCGTCCGCAGGGTGTCGGGCGCGATCACCCCGGCCTTCGCTGCCGCTGCCTCGACGTCCGCCCGGGCCGCAAGGCTCGCCTCGGCGCCATCGATGAGGGCGGTCGCGTCCTCGAATCGCCAGGCGCGCATCGCATCGCGGATCGGCCGCGGAAGTCGCCACCCGTCGGTCGCGGACTCGACGGCGGCCAGCCGCTGGCGAGCCACTGCCCGAGCGTCCAACAGCGGCAGGTCCGTGGGCCGGGCGACCCAATCGCGCCACAGGTCCACGTACGACGGGCCGGCGCTCCCCGACTCCAGGAGGTCCAGCAGGCCGCGCCAATCGGGAGGAGCCGTCACCAGCTCCGGCTCGCCCGCGGTGGGCTGATACGCCCCGACCCGTTCGGCGGCAGCCGACCACACGTTGGCGAGGGCCTCGTCGCCAGCTCGCTCGGCGATCAGGCGGGCCAGCGCGAGAGACGCGGCGTACGCGTAGTCCTCCTGGGCCACATCCTCCGTGCCGACCGGTCCCCACGCGTTCAGCGGGATCCGCGCCGCAAGGAGCTCGTCGGTCAGTTCCTCGGGGCCGCCCTTCACCTTCAGGTCGGCCGCCACCTCGGTCGCGTAGTACGAGGCGAACGCCTCATTCGCCCAGCGATCGGCCAGAAGCGAGCCGTTGAACCAGCTGTGAGCCGCCTCGTGAAGCACGACGAAGTCGGCCGCGTAGTAGGCGATCTCCACGGTCCCGGAGCGAGGAACGAAAAGGCCGGCATAGCCACCGGTCGAGCGGCTGACCGCCTCCTGGACGACCAGCGGGTCCTCGTGCGGCCAGGGCACCCCGATCCGCTCGCCAAGCCGCGGCAGACCGCGCCCCAGCAGGTCGGCCACGCGCTTGCCCCACGGCGCATCGTCCGGCCAGGAACGGACCACGATGGGCGCGCTGGTCGCTCCGACCATCGGGTTGATCGTCTGCTCGACGTACGAGCCGGGCCGATCGGCAACCAGGTACGCGAAGAAGTCGAGCGGAGCCTCGAGGGAACCGGTCCGGAACACGGTCCGGCCGTCCGCGTCGGTCGTCGGGCTGGCGATCTCACCGGCTTCGACCTCGACCTCGTAGCCGGCCGGGAAGACCACGGTCACCTCACTGCCCGGCGTCGAGTCCGTCGCGAACGCCCAGACCGGGAAGGACACCAGCGAGTCGCCGACGCGCAGGTCGCGGGTCGCAGCGCCGCCCGGGTCGTTGAGGTTGAAGACCAGTCGGTATGTGGCCGACTTGCCGCTGCGCAGGCGCGGGAAGGTCAGGCGCAGCCGCGTGTAGCGGTCCGCGCGCTTGACCACCCGGACGGTCGGGTTTGCGCCGTCGCCAGTGGCCTTGAACCCGGATGTCCCGGCCATCACGTCGAACAGGGCGTAGTCGAAGTAGTAGGCGGTGGTCTTCGTGTCCTTGAGGTGATTGGTCAGGGTGAGATCGAGGGTGACCCGGATGCGCTGCCGGTCGGGCTGGACGTCGTAGCGCGCCGTGCTGGTCATCGTCAGGTCTGGCCGGGCGGCGCGGACGACGGTCGGGCCGACGGGGCCTAACTGGGTCGGTGCCACGAGCAGCCCGACCGCCACGACGAGAGCGAGAAGGCCGGTCGCGAGTCGCGGGCTCACGCTTCCGGCTCCGCATCAGAGGTCTCGGCGAACAGGTCGGGGAGGTCGGCAGCGAACCGCTCGATGAGGGCCGCGTTACGCGACGTGCGCCCCGCGGAATCGGGCATCCGGCCGCCGATCCAGATCCAGGCCTTCGACTCGTCGAGGAGCCGGTCCGCGATGCCCAGGATGCGGACCAGGGCCAGGCCCAACCCGTCGGCACCGGAGGCGGCGGCCTGGGCGATCGACTGCTCGACGGCCAACAGCGGCCGCTCGTCGTCACCGACGCTGAACTTGGCGAATGGGAACTCGTCGTTCCAGTGCAGCAGGCGTCGATACGACTTGCGGAACATGTCGTTGATGGGCGGCGCGTAATGCGCCCAGCAGATCAGGGCGAGGGCCGGGTCCAGGATGACCGTGACCCGCAGATCGAAACGTCGGCGCCCGTCGAGGACGAGGTCCCAGCTGGCGATCCCGTCGCGGTCGGCCCGCTCGAGGGGCTCAAGGCCCAGGTCGGCGAGCCAGCGCTCGACATCGGCCGGCAGGACGGCGCTGGCGGAGGCGCCGGGGTCGGCGGAAGGCATGGCCCGCGGAGTCTAGCCGATGTGCCCTCGCCGGTCCGTGCCGGCCGTGTCGGTTCTCGGCAGATAGCAGCCCTGCCGGGTGCGATCACGGCATTACCAGCGGGGCCCATCTCTGGATGCGGAAGACCGGCGGGCCGCGAGCGATGGACCCGATCCTTGGCCCCGGTTCTCGGCAGATAGCAGCCATGCCTCTGCTATGCGCGGCACCGGGGCGTCCTCGTGACAGATCAGGACGCTAGCAGCAGCCACAGCTCTGCATGCCGAGGATCCAGCCCAAGTTCGGCCGGATCCGCCGCATTGCAGCGGCCACAGCTCTGGATGCCGAAAACGCTGCGGGCGCGAGCGGAACGCGGGCCGAACCGCACCCGGCGACGCCCGAGCCCACCCGGCGCCGCCCGAGCCCGCCCGGCTGAACCGCCGCGTTACTCGCCCTTGCCGCGACCCTTGCGAACGCCGGCGGCGGCCACGACGTGTTCGTGACTGCCCTGGCCGTGATCGTGCAGGCGCTTCACGCCCGGCTGCAGCTCGACCGACTCGCCGCTGGGCACGACCTTCTTGATGAAGTCCGTGGTGCGGATGTCGGCGGCGACCTTCACGTTGCGACCGATGCGCGCGCCGCGAGGGATGATCGCCCGCTTGCCGACGACGGTGATGCCCGTGTTCAGACGCTCCGGTTCGCGCTTGTTCGGCCGGTCGGGCAGCGGCCCGTCACCGACGATGGCGCCCGGCCCGACCACGACCTCCTTGTCCAGGATCGCGCGGTCCACGACCGCCCCGGATCGGATGACCGAGTCGAACATGACGATCGAGTCACGAACCACGGCGCCGACATCGACGCGCACGCCCGGCGACAGCACGGAGTTCACGACGGTGCCATTGATGACGCAGCCGTGGCTGATCAGCGAGCGATGGATCTGGGCCGTCGAGCCCACCTTTGCGGGCGCCCGTTCCTCGGACCGGGTATGGATGATCCAGTCCTTGTCGTACAGGTCGAGCTCCGGATCGTCCTCCAGGAGCGCCATGTTGCACTCCCAGAACGACTGGATCGTCCCGACGTCCTGCCAGTAGCCGCTGTAGCGATAGCCGAACACGCGGGCCCCGGCCTCGAGCATGGCTGGGATGACGTCCTTCCCGAAATCCGCCCGATCCTCGGTCAGGAAGCGGCGCAGGGCCTTCTTCGAGAAGACGTACACGCCCATCGAGGCGAGGTCGCTCTTGGGCTGCTTGGGCTTCTCCTGCCATTCGATGACCTTGTCGGCGTCATCGAGGGCTAGGATCCCCATCCGCGAGGCCTCAGCCAGCGGCACCCGACGGACCGCGATGGTCACGTCGGCGCGGCGGCGTCGGTGGGCGGCCACGAACGGTTGGTAATCCATCTTGTAGATGTGGTCACCGGCCAGCAGGACGATCGCGTCCGAGTCCGCATGCTCGATGACGTTCATGTTGCGCAGCACGGCATCGGCCGTGCCGCGATACCACTCGGCGACGCGCCCGCGCGCGATGTACGGCTGGAGCAGCTTCACGCCGCCGTGGTTGCGGTCCAGGTCCCATGGCCGACCCAGGCCGATGTGGTCGTTCAGCGAGCGCGGGTTGTACTGGGTCAGCACGACGACGTCGTCGATATCGGAGTTCACGCAGTTCGAGAGCGTGAAGTCGATGATCCGGTACTTGCCACCGAACGGGACGGCCGGTTTGGCGCGTTCCTGTGACAGGATCGACAGTCGCTCGCCCTCGCCGCCTGCGAGGATCACCGCCATGGTCCGTTTCACGGTCCGCCAGCGCCTCCCGATGTCAGTTCGCCCGGTAGGGCGATGCTAGCACGGGGCGGGGGCCGGAACGGTGAACCCGGCGTTACGGGACGGTGAAAGGTCGGGTTACAGGAACAGGCGCGGGTTCCGGAACGACCCGTTGTACTCGACCATCCAGTGGAGATGCGCACCGGTCGATTTACCCGTGCTGCCCTCGTAGCCGATGATCTGGCCCTTGCGCACCGTCTGCCCGACGCTGACCGGGCGCTCCGGCTGCATGTGGGCGTACCAGGTGCGCAAGTCGCTCGAGTGGGCGATGACCACGATCCACGCCGGATCGCTGCCGTCCGCCCAGTTCCAGCCGACGTACACGACCGTGCCGCCGGCGGCAGCCTTGACCGGCGTCCCATACGGGGCGACCAGGTCGATGCCGTTGTGGTAGTTCTCGCAGCCGTTGCCCGGGGCGTAGTAGGCATACGAGCTGCAGCCGTACTCGCCGCTGATCCGGAAGTCGTCCATCGGCCAGCGCATCGTGCCGTTGAACTCGGACGGGATGTTGCCGCGGGCGACCTGCTTCTCGATCAGGGCATCGATCTTGCGCGCCAGGCGCTTCTGGTCGGCCGCGGCCTTGCGGATGATCGCCGCCGCGTTGGCCTTGTTGCGGAGCAGCGCGGCGTAGCGAGCCTGCTGCTCCTTGAGGGCCTTGGCGACCTGCTTCTCGAGCTTCCTGAGCTGGGCCTTGGTCTCCTGGAGGGCGATCAGGCTGCGGTCCAGGAGGACCTTCTGGGCCGCCGTCTCCTGGCGCAGGTCGTTCGTCCGGGCGCGGGTGTCGGCCACCAGCTGGTGGACCGTCGCGAGCGTCTCGCGGTCCTTGGTGATCTGGCTGGCGAGGGCCTTGTCCTGTTCGCCGACATCGATGTAGTAGCTCATCTCGGCCAGCAGGTCGGTAAACGTGCCACCGGACAGGAACGTCTCGAGCGGCGAGGTCCGGTCGGTGTCGTAGGCATTCCGGACGCGTTCGGCGAGGAGGGCGCGGCGCTCGCTGAGTTCCTGGCGCTTGGCGATCTCCTGGGCCGTGACCCGCCCGAGCTCGGCGTCCATGGCCCGGACCTGCAGGACCAGGCTGTCGTAGGCCGCCTGGACCTCCTTGATCTTGGCTTCCATGCCGGTGATCTTCTTCTTGACCGCGGTCAGGTCGGCACCGATGGCCTTCAGGTCTGACTTGGTGCTGCGGATCTCCGCGGCGAGGCCGGCCTGCAGGTCGTTGATCGCGGCGACGCGCGCCTTCTGGGCTGCCACTTCCTTCTTGAGCTGCTCCTGCTTGGCCTTCGCGTCGGACAGTTCGTCGCCGCGGGCGACCTGGGTGCCGGCCGGGGAGCCGAACAGGCCCAGGACGAGGGGCAGCATCAGCAGGAAGGCGACGAGTCGCCGGGTGGGGCGTTCGCGGCGAGGATGACGCACGGGGACGCTGGACCAGCCGGTCACGGGATGTGCCGTGCCGGGATCGCGATCGTCCGATCCGTTCATGTGGTGACGCATCACCTGGGCGACGTCATCGTGCGAGCAAGCTCCGTTGGGTCTACGCCTGACTGGGGTGTCGGCGTGGGCTGACCGGGGCGCCCGCCGGTGGGTCGCCGTCCTGTGACGGGCACTGACCTCAGGACGACTCCTCGTTCCGGCTGCGGGGATGATACCCCCGCCGTCCAGTCGGGCTCCACCGGGAGTCTACCGGCCGACCCAGGCAAGACCGGATGGGCCGATGGTCCGGGGTGGTCATGGGACCTGCGGTGGGGTCGTGGGGCCGGGCGGCTCTCGGAATCGGCATCCAGAGCCTCGGCTGCTACTAGGTGGGTGGTGGACCGCGATTCGCGACGGATCGCTGGGTTACCAGCAGTCACCGCTCTGGATGCCGAGGATCGCGGCGACTCCCGCGCGTTGCAGAGGCCACATCTCTGGATGCAAGAGATCGACGAGGGGGATGGCCACTCAGCGGACGAGCACCGCCCAGAACGCCCCGAGGATGAGGAAGGGCCCGAATGGCACGTACGTCCGCCGACCGATCCGCCGCGCCGCCAGCAGTGCCGCCAGCACGAAGCCGGCCACGAACAGCCCGACCAGCGTCCCCCCGACCGCCCGCTCGCCACCGACCATCAGCCCCATCCCGACGAGGAACTTCACGTCGCCCAGACCGAACGCCCCCGCCCCGAACGGGATCGATGGCAGGTACAGCACGGCCGGGATGATGACCGCGGCCAGCAGCGCCGGCACGAGCTCCGTCCCGACCAGCGGGTTCAGCCCGCTCAGCGCATACAGCAGCGCGACCGGGATGACCGGCAGGGTCAGTTCGTTGGGCAGCAGCCGCTGATCGAGGTCCGTCGCCAGCCCCACGATGAGCGTCACGAACCACGCCCCGAAGACCAC
>JBPPMZ010000048.1:0-12413 GCA_051306295.1 Candidatus Limnocylindrales bacterium | reverse complement strand
CGCGCGAACCGGTCGTCGAAGGGGACGCCGTAGCTCGTGAACTCCTCCTCGTTCCAGCCCGCGCCGAGACCCAGGATCACGCGGCCGGCGCTGATCTCATCGAGCGTCTCGGCCATCTTGGCCAGCAGCGCGGGCGTGCGGAACGGGGCCGCCAGGACGTACGTGCCGAGCTGAACGCTGGTGGTCGCGACGGCCAGGGCGGACAGCAGCGTCCACGACTCCCAGGCGCCGCTCCAGGCGCCCTCGGGATCCCCGAAGCCGACGTGGTCGGACACCCACACTGCTGCGAATCCAGAGGATTCCGCGGCGCGCGCCATGGCCAGGATGTCCGTCCAGCGCGGCGACGCGCCATCCATCGACCCCTCGACGTACGGCAGGTTGAGGCCAAGGGTGGGTTGCACCTCCTCATGGTGACAGGCTGCGCTATTCCCGACCCATCTCGGTCAGTAGACTCTCGCGATGGCGAGCGACACTCCTGTCTTCGTGATCACTGGCCAGCTGGCGGCCGGCAAGTCCACGCTCGCGAGGGCGCTGCTTGCGACCTTCCCGTTCGGCTATCACATCGATGTCGACGGCATCCGTGAGATGGTGACGAGCGGGTTCGCGAGTCCGCTCGAGGAATCGGAGGAGACCGTCCGGCAGTTCGGGTTGGCGCTCGGCGGATCGGCGGCGATGGCGGCCGTCTACCACGAAGTGGGGTTCGCGGTCGCCATCGAGGGCGGCCTTGAGCCCGCCGACATCGATCGGGAGCTGGCGGCGGTCGGCCTGCTCGGGGCGCGCGTCGGCATCGTGCTCGTCCCGCCGCTGGAGGTCGCGCTGCAGCGCAATCGAGAGCGCACGACCAAGGCGTTCGACACCTCCGTCCTGGAGGACGTCATGCGCGTCATCGACGCGGAACTGCGCCGCCGGCCGGTCCCCGACGGCTGGGTCTTGATCGATAACGGTGCGGAGTCGCTGGCGGCAACCGTCGTGCGCGTCGTGGCGGCCTCCCCCGCCTGAGTCTCGCCGTCGTGGAGCGGCGGGGAGCTTCCTGCGGGAGACGCTACGGCGCGCGTCCATGAGCGCAGGACGTGTTACGCTCCCGTAACGGGTTCGGACGACGATAGGTTTCAAAGCCCGCTCCCCAAGGAGATCGCGTGTCCAAACCGAGCCGAGCATCGACCGCCCCCGAGCCGCCTGGCCGCGCCGGCCGCCTCGCGATGTCCGCCCTGACCATGGTCGCTGTGTTTGCCCTCGGGGCGTGTGCCGGCAGCACGCCGAGTGCCGGCGCGTCCGGGAGCGCGGACGCGTCCGCACCGGCGGGCGGCGTCCAGGACCTGGAGATCACCGGTACCGACTTCGCCTTCGAAACCCCGGCCAGCGTCCCGGCCGGGCCCACGAGGATCACCCTCGTCAATGCCGGCAAAGAGGAGCACCAGGCGCAGATCGCGGGCATCAAGGAAGGCTCCACGTTCGAGGACCTGACCGCAGCCCTGGCCGGACCCGATGAGAGCGCAGCGCTTGCGCTCCTGACCCTGTCGGGCGGACCGACCGGCGTGCAGCCCGGCGCGAGCCGCTCGACCACGAGCGACCTGCCGGCCGGCAACTACGTGTTCCTGTGCTTCGTGCAGTCTGCCGACGGCATCCCGCACCTGGCCAAGGGCATGATTGCGCCGATCGAGGTCACGGCCTCGACCGCGGCTGGGACCGTCCCGGCCGGCGACACCAAGCTGACCCTGCAGGACTTCGCGTTCGTCGGGCTCGACACGCTGTCGGCTGGCGCGCACGAGGTCGCCGTAACCAACAACGGACCGCAGCCGCACGAGGCCACGATCGTCAAGCTCGCCGACGGCGTCGCTGCCGCGGATCTGGCTGCCATGTTCACGTCGACCGCGCCACCCTCCGGCCCGCCGCCGTTCACGACGGCCGGCGGCGTCGCCGGGATCGCCCCGGGAGCCACGGTCAACATGACCGTCGACCTACCGGCCGGCAACTATGCGTTCCTGTGCTTCGTGCCGGACCCGGCCTCCGGTGCGCCGCATGCGGCCCTCGGGATGATCGGGGCGTTGACGATCCCGTGAACCGCGCCTGACACCGTCCGCAACACGACCGCCGGTCCGTCTCGGGCCGGCGGTCTGCACGGTCGGCGGCTTACATCTGGATCGGGCTCATGAGCTGGAAGTAGTTGTCGTCGGGGTCGGCGAAGGTCGCGATCGACATCCCTTCCTGTCCTTCGAATCCGTAGGTCTCCCGCGTTGACCGCCAGATGTTCGTGTACAGAACCTTAGGCGACCGGGGAGGGCGGCCGGCGCCCGGAATCGCGATGGCGGCGGGCGCTTGGGCGGTCCGTCACGCACGATCCGTGCCCGTCGCGCCGTCCCGGGTCTGCCCGTCTGCGCGACGACGCCGCCTAACGTTCTGTGCAGCGACGTATGGCGGTTGATCTGCGGCACCGAGCTTCGCGACCGCCGCCGAGGCGCCGCCTTCGAGCGGGTCGCCGTGGCCGACGAGGAGCGTCTCGAACGCCAGGCCACCGAGCTTCACGATCGACTGCTTGGCCATCGCCATGTCAACGGTGAAGTCGGCACCGGGTAGCGAAGGCTGTCCGCCCGCGGTGCGCAGGGCGTCGCCCACGACGAGGAAGCCGCCGGCGGGATCCAGGACGGAGATGCTGCCCAGGGTGTGGCCGGGCGTGGTGACGATCCGCAGGCCGAACACCTCGTCGCCGTCCGCGACCGCGGTCATGACGCGTGGCACGGTGATGGACGGGATGTCCTCCGCGCCGGCGTAGGCGACGGCATCTGGCGCGAGACCCAGGATGTCGGCCGCACTCCCGGCATGGTCGCGGTGGTGGTGGGTCAGGATCACGTGTCCGACCGCCGACCAGTCAAGGCTGATGCCGGTCAACGAGGCCCGGATCGCATCGGCGCTGCCCGCGACGCCCGTGTCCACGATGGCCGCCTCGCCGCCGCGGCTCAGGATGTAAGCCGACACGAAGCCCAGGTTCACGCGCTCCCAGGCGATGGCCGCGCCACTCCCGCCCGATGACGGCGGCGATGTCGGCCCACCGGTCGCCGACCCTGCCGACGGCGTCGACCCGGTCCCAGACCCGGAGGCCGCGGACGGCCCACAGCCCGCGACCGAGATGACCGCGAGGGCGAACGCCCCGCGACCAAGGTCGGCGATGAAGGTCCGTCGATCTATCTGTGGCGTTGCGTGCATGGCGGCTCTCCTCCCCAAGGTCGTCACCCTAGGTTCGCACAGCATCCGGTCGGCGGTTTCCGGGCGTGCGGCATGGCAGCCGCGTCGCGACGGGCGGAGACGGCCGATAAGCGCTAGGTGGCACATCCCGGATGGGTCCTACCTGAGCGCGTCGGTCCACGGTCCGGATCGACAGGTCCGGTGGCGCCGATATGATGACCAGGTCGTCGAGATCGTCGTCGACCTCATCGACGGATCCGTCGTCAGTGCGTGGATCACGCAGGTGACCGAATGAAGATCGAATACGACCGCAGCGTGGACGCTGCCTACGTCTCGTTCTCGACCGCCGCATCGGCGCGACAGGAGAAGCTCGACGAGGCGCGGATCATCGACTACGACGTCGACGGCAACGTCGTCGGCATCGAGTTCATCGGTCCGTCGCTCGGCTTGGACTTGACCCGTGTCCCGAGGGCCGCGGAGATCGCGCGCGGGGCAGCGAGGGCGGGGCTTCGGGTCCGACTCGCGCCATCGTCTGCCGCTGGCTGACTGATCGTGACGACCGCTGCTGATCAGATCCTCGACGACCTCACGGCTGGCATCGAGCGCCGGCCGATCCCGCCCGCGCTCCTCGAGGCCCGTGCCGAGATCCTGGCGGTCGCGGACCAGCTCCGCGAGATTCCCGACACGGCGCTCGGGACGATCCCGTGGGCCTGGCGTCCCGACGGCGAGGACGAGCTGCGCTACGGCTTCTACCGCATCGGCGAGCTGCTCGAAGTCGCGGGTATCGATGCGGCCACGGCGGCCCGGCGCGCGGGCATCGAACGCAGTCGCGCCGCGGACCTGATCGCCCCCGCGGTGGCCGCGCGCTGGGACCTGGAAGGTCTCTTGCTCGGCATCCCTGATGCGCTCTGGGACGCCGGGCCTGGCGGCGAGGAGTGGACGAACCGGATCACGATGGGCCACATCATCGGCGGCCAGCGCGCCTACGGGGTCGGCAGCAGCTGGTGGCTCCAGCAGGCCTACACCGCCAACGACCCGACCCTCCCCAAGCAGACGCCGGACGCGCTCTGGGAGTCGCTGCCGAGCGAGGACGACGAGGCGATCGGTGCGCCGGCGGTCGTGCGCGCGCACCTGGGCCATGTCCTCGACCAGTCGATCGAGCGCCTGGCCGGCCTGTCGGAGGACCGACTCGCCGTCGGCGCTCGATGGTCGGGCTTCGCGGTCGATATCGGCTTTCGGCTGAGTCGCTGGTCGTCGCACATCCGCGAGCACACGGTCCAGGTCGAGAAGACGCTCGAGATGCTCGATCACCACCAGACCGAGGTCGATCGGCTGGTTCGGCTCATCCTCGCCGCCTGGGGGAGGGCAGAGTCGGAGATCGTCGGTCGACCGGACGGCGGCGAGGTCGTCGAGCCCCTGGTCGCCGCCGTTCGGGCGTCGAGCGAGGTCGCGGGCACGATCCGCAGCTTGGAGCCCTGAGATGTCCGAAGCCCCACCGAAGCCCCCGTCGCTGCCGCCGCGTTTCGTCATCCGCGCCGCCTGGGTGATCCATCGCGCCTACCGTCGCATCACCGGCGGACGGAGGGGTCTGTGGATGCCGAAGGCCGGCAAGTGGGGGACGTTGCAGCTCACGACCATCGGTCGCAAGAGCGGCAAGGAGCGCAACGCGATCCTGGGCTACTTCGAGGACGGGCCGAACCTCGTGACCATGGCGATGAACGGCTGGATGGAGCCTGAGCCCGCGTGGTAGCTCAACCTCCGGGCCGGCCCGGAGGTGACCGTCGAGCTCAAGACCGGGACGCGGGCCGTTCGCGGCCGCGCGGCGACGGGCGAGGAGCGCGATCGACTGTGGAAGCGCTGGAACGACTTCGGCGACGACGTCGACAGCTACGCCACGCGACGCCCGACCGAGACGGCCGTCGTCATCCTGGAGCGTCGGCCCGACGAACCTCGGCGGGGGGTGCTTGCACCTCCCGAGGTCGGGTAGCCAGAGCTACTGTTTGGTGCCGATCGCGAGCAGGTACTCCTTTTCGAAGCGCGCTTGGTCCTCCGTGCCGCGATTCCATTCGTGGCAGAACGCGGCCATCGCCTCGTCCAATTCAGCCTCGCGACCGTTCGCGCGCGCGTTGTTGTACACGCCGATCGTCGGCCCATAGCGTTCCTTGAAGTGCTCCCGATAGCCGAGCGGCTCCTTGAAGGCCGTGATCTCGAGCACATCGCGTTCCAGTTTGGTGAACTCGACGCGATCGCCGAACAACTCCCGCACGTGGTCTTCGGACCCCCACAGCGGTGGTGGCTGCGCTCCGGGGGGCGGCGCGGGTGCGAACGGCCCCATCGTGCGGAAGAGCGCACCGAGCATGCCTTCCGGCGTCCAGCTCAGGAGACCGATCGTGCCGCCCTGCTTGCACACGCGCACGAGCTCGTCTGCGACCTCCTGATGATGCGGTGCGAACATCGCGCCGATCGAGGACATGACCACGTCGAAGTCCCCATCGGGGAAGGGCAAGTGCTCGGCATCCGCCTCGATCCACTCGAGTTCGAGTCCCTGCGCTTTCGCTCGTTCACGACCAGCATCCAGCAGGCGGGGCGTGAGGTCGCTGGCGACGACGTCGGCACCGCGCTTCGCGGCGTGCAACGACGCGTTGCCGGTACCCGCCGCGACGTCCAGCACGCGTTGGCCGGGGCCGATGCCGCATGCCTCCACGAGGCGAGGGCCCAGCGGCAGCAGGAATGTCTCGACCATGGACGGGTAGTCGCCGGAGCCCCACATGGCCTTGTGCCGCGCCTTCAGTTCCTGGTCGGGGGTTGCTGTTGCCACCTCGCACCTCCTGCATCGGATGCCCCGCGCCTCGGGAGCACGGTCGACCCCGGAAGGTAGTGTCGATCTGCAGCCCCTCGCAATCAAGTCCCAAGGCAATCCCAAGCTGATCGTTCTTTGCCTACGTCGCGCCGGAGCGGCCGTTAGACCGCCACAATGTTTCGAGAAACTATGGCCGCGCAGCGGCGCAGCTGGATCGACCCGGAGGCACGCATTTGAGCGAACAAGGCTGGAAGGACTTCCTCGCAGCGGACGGGGTGGAGGACTGGGTCGTCCTGCACGGCGGCGCGACCGCGGTGTTCCGCGTCGAGTCCTTGGCCGAGGCCGCTCGGCTGACTGGGGCCGTCGCCGCGATCCCCGGGCTGGCCGGATCGGGCGTCCTGCTGATGGTGGCTGACACGCGGCTGACGGTTCGACTGACGCGCGACCTGTGGGGGCTCGAGGCCGGGCACATCGAGCTTGCCCGGGCGACTTCCGCCGTCGCGCGGGCGCACGGTTCCGTGAGCGACCGGGCGGCCGTCCAGGAGGTCCAGGTCGCGCTGGCCGCCCAAGCGGACGCGATCGATCCCGGGTTCTGGCGCGCGGTCCTGGGCTACGAGGGCAAGGCCGACGACAACGGCGTCGACCCGCTGGGTCACGGTTCGACGGTCTGGATGCAGGAACTCGACGCGGCGAAGCCCCTGCGCCACGCGATGCATATCGATGTGTCGGTGGCGCGCGAGCACGCTGAGGCGCGACTCAAGGCGGCGGTCGCCGCCGGCGGCCGGATCGTCGATGAGTCGGAAGCGCCGAGCGCCTGGATCCTGGCCGACCGTGCCGGCAACAAGGTCTGCATCGCCGCCTGGCCGGACGGCGCGAAGCCGGCGGTGCCGGCGGTGGGTGACGAAGACGAGTCGCCCACAGCCGCAGATAAGCGCCAGTGAATGGCTGATGCGGTACGTTGAGCACGTGATCAGGGAGGCTCGTCAGATGTCCCAGTTGCGCTCGATCGGGCTGTCCATTCCACGACGGTACGTGCGGCTGTCGTCCGATCTGTGGCGGCAGGTGCGATTGCGCCGGCGGTGGCCGCGCCCCGAGCATTTCGCCCGGATGACTCCGGAGCAGTTCGAGTCATACGTCCGATCGATCGGCCTGGACCTGGAGGTGCGTGAGGCGTTGGCCGAGCTCGACGGAGGTTCCCATGAAGAGACTGTGGGCACCCGCGTACCGGCTTCGGAAGGCGACGCTCCTGAACGACGACATCCGACGCACCCTGGAACTGGCTGAGGAGGCGATCTCGGTGGATCCGTTCCACCGGTCCCTGCGCCTGGAGCTGGATGGTGTCGTATTCGACGCCAACGAAGCCGGGTTGATCGTCATCTACCGCGTTGAGTCCGACGGCACGATCCTGTTCATCACCTTCCGCGACTTGTGGAATCGCTAGCGCAAGGTCCGGTCTGCTCGGTGCGCCGACGTGGGCGGGGAGGGCCGGCGAACCGATCCCCCCGCGTCTTCAGCCCTTGACCACGCCCAGCGGCGTAAGCCGCTTGACGGGCTTGACCAAGGACGCCGAGGCGGCCATGACCGCATCGATGTCCTTGTAGGCGAAGGCCGCCTCCTCGGCGACCGTCTTCGGGTCGCCGGAGTGCAGCGCGACGCCCAGGTCGGCCATCTCGGCGTAGACGTCCTGCGACGTCTTCGCCTTGCGCGCGGCGGTCCGGCTCATCGCCCGACCCGCTCGTGCTGGCACGTCTCGAAGGCCGCGGGCGAGTCCGGAGGCGGCTCTCGAGGCTTCGAACACTGGTTATTGACATCCTCCCCGGGTGGGTCTTTACTGCGCGGAAGCTTTGGTCGACCCGAGCCGGTAATCGTGAGAGCCTCCCAGCCCACGTCGCCGTCCCTCCGAGTCGATTCGCGCGTGCGCAGGAGGGAATATGGCGACGACAGGGCAGCCCACTGTGGACCCTGGTGGGGGGATACGCCATGGCTTCGCGGCCATCGCGATCTGGGGATTGGCCGCCGTAGGGGCACTCGCTGTCTTCTACGTCGCGGTCGACGTGATCAGGCGGGCTGGCGCAGATCCGACAACGTCGGATCTAATGCTGATCCTGGGTGTTACCGCGATCATCGGCGTGCTCGCGGCTGCGGTCGGCACCTGGGCCCTGGTCCGACGTGACGCCCAGATGCAGCATGTGAATCGCTCCAAGCTGTGGTCATACGTGATTCTGGGCTTCCTGCCCATCGGGGTGCTGGCAGTCGGCGTCGGCATCTACGCGGCCATGGCTGGATCGGGTAGCTCGGTCGCCGACGAAGTGCGGATGGCCATCGTGTTGTCTGCCGGCGTGATTGGGTTACTTCTCGCTCTCGCCGTCGTTGCCGTCTTCTTTCACGGTCTCCAGCTCAACGACAAGACCGAGGCGCTCGGCCTGCCGCGCGGCAGCATACGAGCATTCATCGCCATCGCCTTGATCCTGATTTTCGCCATCATGTCCATCTACCTATTCACGGCCATGGCGGAAGGAACGCCGTCGACAGAGAGCGCGGACTTGGCGAAGCAACTGGTGACCACGGTCAGTACCCTCGTTGTGGCGATTTCTGCCTTCTACTTCGGATCGAACTCCGTGCAGACAGCGACCGACTCGATCACGAAGCTCCGCGGAACGTCCTCAATCACGATCGAAGGTCCGTCGCCGTTGCCAAAGCTCAGCAACTCGAGTGGCGCGTGGTCGCCCGAGGAGGTCTCGTTCGCCGTTCGCAGTCACCCGCCCGGGATGCCCATCACCGTGTCGGTGTTCGGCGACGCGACGTCCTCCGTCAAGCCTGAGGGAGACGCGTGGATCTATCGCCCTGAAGCGCCGACGAGCAGGGTCCTGCTCCGCTTCGCCTCCAGCAAGGATCCTGAGGTCTTCCGAACTGTCGAGTTGGAGCTCGAGGATCCCCCGCCACCTCCTGGGGGTGGTGGCGTCCCGGCCGCCGCTGGGCCTGTGCCAGGCGCCAACGCAGGGGCACCTGTCGGCGTCCAAGGGATGGCATCTGACGAGATGGGCGGAGCATTCGCAAACGATGTGGAAGGAGACAGCGGCACCGTCGCGTGACATCGCTCCGCCGGGATCTGGCGGATGGCCACGCGTCGAAGTTCGGCTGCCAGCCCTCCCTGCCCTTCAGGCTAGCGCGCGAGAGCGAAAGGTTCTGATGCGCTCGTCCCCGCTGAGTCGATGCGCCATCGAGCGCCATACGATTCGCTTGGTGACGCTTGGCTTGTTGACCATGGGCGAGGAAACGGCCAGATCCCATGGTCACGAGTCGAACCTACGTACGATGGCGCCGCGACATCTGCCGCCTAAGGCCAACATGGAAGGCCAGGTGGCCCGACGACGTGCGTCAGGTAGCCTGCGCCGCGACAGGTGCAACGTGAGCAGGGAGGGGACATGGCACAAGCGAAGTTGGCGCCGAAACCTGAGGAAGCCTGGCATGCCGCACGACTGATTCCCACGACGGGGATCGGTGGCACCCAGGAGCAGGAAGAACGTGCGACCTCCTCGCTGCTGGCCGTCATGCATGCCGTCCCCGAGTTCGGTCGGGCGCTGCTCATGCACGCGGGCGCACCGGCGGGTCGGATCCGCACCTTCACCGAGGTCTACATCAAGGACGTCGACAACGGGACGACGAGCATCCCGGACGGTGCGATCCTCGTCGAGAAGGGCCAGACCCGATGGTGCGCCCTCGTCGAGGTAAAGACCGGCGGCAACCCGCTGAGCAAGGAGCAGGTCGAGCGATACCTCGATCTTGCTCGGGTCAACGCGTTCGACGCGGTCATCTGCGTATTCCGCTGAATCCGATCACCCATTCCGGGGTTTTCGATCACCCTCGGTCGGAGGCCGCGGAGCGGCCGACGCGAGGGCTGGTTCACCCCCTGATGGTCACCTCCTCTCGGTGGTCTGCGGATAGTCTGGCACGTCGCCCGTGGTGGGCGACAGTCGGGATCCGGGAGGGTCATCGGTGCCTCCCCGGTGCTGGCGCGGTCGTCCTGGGCCGTCTGTGGTGGGCAGATCCGGCGTGATCGCCGCGGCGGGGGCCGATGCGACCTCGGCCGGGTCATCAGCAGCCCTCGCCGCCCGGCGGCGCGAGTCGCCCTTGAGCTCCAGCCGATAGGCGTTGTGGACCAGGCGGTCCAGGATGGCGTCGGCGATGGTGGGCTCGCCGAGCGCCTCGTGCCAGTGGCCGACCGGCAGTTGGCTCGTCACGATGGTCGAGCGGAGGCCTCCGCGATCCTCGATCACCTCCAGCAGGTCGGCCGCCCGCGACGCCGGCACCGGCTGGAGCCCGAGGTCATCGAGGACCAGGACGTCCACCTTCGCCCAGGCGGCCATGAGCCGCGGCAGGCGGCCGTCCGCCCGCGCCAGCACCAGCTCGTCGAGCAGGCGCGGCACCCGCAGGTAGAGCGCGGTGTGGCCCCGGCGGATGGCGGCGTGGGCGAGCGCGCAGGCGAGGAATGTCTTGCCCACCCCGGTCGGTCCGGTCACGAGCACGTTGCGATGGGCGGTCACCCAGTGGCCCTCGGCGAGGCCCAGGACGGTCGCCCGGTCGAGCCCCCGGGGGCCGCGCAGGTCGAGGTCCTCGATGACCGCGTCGCTGCGGAGACGGGCGGCCTTGAGGTGGCGGGCCAGCCGCCGGTTCTCGCGGTCCTGCATCTCCCGGTCGACGAGCAACCCCAGGCGCTCCTCGAAGCTGAGGGCGGCGTAGTCGGGACGCTCGAGCTGGTCGAGGAGCGCGGGCCATGCCCGCGAGCGCGAGGGCGTGCAGCTTGTCGATCGTCGGTGTGATGAGCATGCGATGGATCTCCTCCTCACTCGTAGTAGCCGGAGCCACGCACGTTGGCGTGGTCGCCGATGGTGGTGACGGGCTCCGAGCCCGGCAGGGGCAGGCCGTCGAGCCCGTTCCGCAGGATCGACTCGACGCTGCGGTACGACAGCGCGCGGATGGCCAGCGCCCGGGCCGCCGCCGTCTCCAGGCGCTCCGGGCCGTAGCGGCGACCGAGGCGCATGATCCCCAGACAGCTGCGGAAGCCCTGCTCGGGGTGGGGCCGCGACGCCATGATCGCGGCAACCAGGGCGGCCGTGGCGGGCCCGGTCCCGCCGGCCCAGGCGACGATCCGCGAAGGGCTCCACTCCGCATGGCGGCGATGCGCCTCGGGCATGTGCGCAGCGTCCGTGGTGAAGTGCCGCTGCTCGCCCGAGCGAGGGTGGCTCGCCACCCGCCTGCCCCTGTGGAGGACTTCGATGATCGCGGCCGTGACGCGGATGTCGCAGCCCTGGCCGACGAGCCCGTAGGGCACGCTGTACCAGTGGCGGTCGACCTCGACGTGGTAGTCGATGTTGACCGTGGCGGTCTTCCAGACCGCGAACTCGTAGGGCTGCGCGGGCAGCGGGCGCAGGGCCGGGCGGTCGAGCTCCGCGAACAGGCTCGCCCGGGACCCGGGCAGCTTCTTGAACGGGCGGTCGTTGAGCCACGCGAGCCGCTCACGGATCGCCTCGTTCGCCTCCGCGATGGAGAAGAACGTGCGGTGGCGCAGGGCGGCCAGGATCCAGCGCTCCGCGAGCAAAACGCCTTGCTCGGCTTTCGCCTTGTCCCTTGGCTTCCGGGGCCGAGCCGGAATGACGGCACACCCGTAATGGGCGGCCATCTCGGCGTAGCTCCGGTTGATGTCGGGCTCGTAGCGGTGGGCCCGGGTGACGCCCGCGCGGAGGTTGTCGGGAACGATCAGCGCTGGACAGCCGCCCAGGAAGGAGAAGGTGTGGACGTGGGCGGCGATCCAGTGGGGCAGCTCCTGGGAGGGCAGCGCTTCGGCGTACGTGTAGCTGCTGGCACCGAGCACCGCCACGAACAGCTGGGCCTGGCGGATCTCCCCGGTCGCAGGATCGGTGATCGGGATCGTCTGCCCGGCGAAGTCGACGAACAGCTTCTCGCCGGCGCGGTGCTCCTGGCGCATGACCACGTCGAGATGGCGCTGCCAGGCCCGGTAGTGGCGGCAGAACTGGGTGTACTGGTAGCCCGAGGGCTGGCGCTCCTTGTATTCCAGGTGCAGCAGCTGGAGGGTCACGCCCTTTCGGTGCAGCTCGCGATGGACCGTCGGCCAGTCGGGCAGCGGCCGGCTCGCCGATGGCGGCGGCTTCGCCCTGGCGAACAGGCGGGCCTCGAGCTGGGCGTCGTCCAGGCCGTCGGGCAGCGGCCAGCCGAGACCGGCCCTGGCGGCACGGACCAGGTGATCGGACACGGTCGTGTAGGGCAGGCCCGTGGCCACCCCGGTCGCGCGGCGGCTCAGGCCCTCCCCGAGGGCGAGGCGGAGGATCTCGCGAATCTTGCGCATGGCGGAACGGGGGCGTGGCACCGGCATCGGTCCTCGAACGGCTGATCGTCCGAGCCACGATGGCGGACC
>JBPPMZ010000047.1:0-20885 GCA_051306295.1 Candidatus Limnocylindrales bacterium | reverse complement strand
GAGTCGGCGGGCCCACGATGCGGCGGCCTGCGCGACGCGCTCGAACGGGTCGCCGGGAGCGTCCTCGCGGGCGGCTCCGGCGATGCCCCGCGAGACGTTGACGAGCAGACCGCCACCCGCCCCACCACCGGCTGGCGCCGCGGTTGCCGGGCCATCCGCGAGCACCGGGTCGATGTCACCGCCCTGGGCACCGACCCCCGGCACAAGGAACGCCAGGCCGGGCGCGATGGACCGGATCGCCGCCAGTTCACGGGGTGCCGTGGCGCCGACCACCAGCCCGACGGTCCCACCGGGGCCCCAGGTCGTGGCCAGCCGCGCGACGCGTTCGTGGAGGCGTTCGGCCGGCGCGTCCTGGGCGGGATCCGGGGCGACGGCCAGGTCCTGGAGCTCCCCGGCGCCGGGGTTCGATGTCCTACACAGCAGGTAGGCGAACCGATCCAGCCGATCGAGCAGAGGCGCCACCGCGGTCGAGCCGAGATACGGGTTGACGGTCACGGCGTCGGCACCCAGCGCATCGAACAGGGCGACCGCCTGTCGCGCCGCGGTGGACCCGATGTCGCCGCGCTTGGCGTCAGCGATGACCGGCACATCCGCGGGGATCCGGGCGCGCAGTCGCTCCAGGGCCGCCAGCCCGGCCGAGCCGTACGCCTCGAAGAAGGCCAGGTTGGGCTTGACCGCCGCGGCGACCGGGACGGCGGCTTCGATGAGCAGGGCGGCGAAGCGCTCCAGTCCGGTCAGGTCGGGGCTGAACCCGGGCGGGAGCCCGGACGGATCAGGGTCGATGCCGAGGCAGAGCACCGTGCCCGTCGCGGCGCTGCGCGCAGCCAGGCGGTCCAGGTACGTCGCGGTCACGAGAGGGTCGGCCGGATCAGGGCGCGATCGAAGGACTGGCCGCAGCATCGCTCGCCGGCGCGATCGTGGGCGGCGGCGTGGCCGGCAGTCGGTCGGCCGGGATGAACCAGTCGGGCCGGGACGCCGGCTCGAGGCCGGAGACTTCCGTCAAGTTCGTCGTCTCGGTCACGGTCCATGCGGGCGCCGTCCCGTCCAGCGCCGCGAGGCGCAGATCCACGGTCTGGCCGTCGATGTGCAGGAACGCGATGCCGTCACCGGCCGGCGACCAGACAGGACCCCAGGAGGCGCCATCATCGGTGACGCGCAGGACCTCCTGGCCCGTCGAACCATCGAGGATCACGACATCCGTGCCGAAGGCCGAGGTCCGCGTCGCCGCGATGTACGCCCCATCGGGCGAGTACGCCGGGTACAGGTAACCCGCCGATGTGAGCGCCCGCGCCTTCCCGCTCTCGACCGTGTAGCGCATGATGACCGGCGCCCCGCGCGAGCCGTCGCGGCCGTTGCGGACGTAGACCAGATACTTGCCGTCGGGACGCCAGTCAGGGTCCTGGTGGCCCAGGACGCCATCGGTGCCCAGGTCCGGCACACTCAGCTTGCCCGTGGCCGCATCCAGGAATTGAAGGACGGGCGTGCGGTCGTCGGGGTTCGGGGCGTCGCTGATGACCGCGATCCGAGACCCATCCGGGGCGACGGAGGGCTGCCGGAGCCAGAACGCATACACGTTCTTGCCTTTCTTGATTCGGCCGTCCTTGAGCGATTCCGGCTCCGCGCTGCCGTCGGCCGGCACGCGCATCACCGCCGGGATGTCCAGGACGTACTCCTCGACGACGCCCTTCGATGGCCATCGACCTTCCTCGCGTCGCGTCCGGACGAAGTACACCCACGCACCGTCTGTCGACCATGACGGCATCGAGTCATTGCCACCGTCCGTAAGCTGCGTCGCTTTGTCATCGGTCTGGACCCAGATGTTGCCGGCCTTGGCGTAGACGATCGAGCCGTCGAACGCCGCCTCGTCCGGGATGACGACCTCGTTCGATGGGGCAGCCGTGCGTGCCGGACCACCATCGCCGTTGCCATTCCCGTTGCCATTGCCCCCGATCCCGAATGGGACGTCGCCGTTGAGCAGGTTGAACGTGACGATCCCGACCAGCAGCAGGCCGACGATCGAGAGGGCCGGTGCCAGCCACGTCGCGACCGGCCCGACGCCGTACGGATCGCGGGCGCGCGGCGGATCGGAGCGGACGGGGCGGGTCATGCGCCGGCGCCCACAGGCACGCCTTCGGCCGCGTGCAGGAGCGCGGCGGTCTCGCGATGGGAGCCCGATGGTGCCGCATCGCGGATCTCGAGCTGGAGCGACTCGAAGCCGCCGAAACGGCGACTCACGACCCGGGCCACGACATCGATCCGGTCGCCTGGCTGGACCAGCTGGGCGATGTCGGCCCGGCCGAACGCGATGCCGTCCAGGACGTCCCGCGAGCGCTTCAGGGTGATGGACGTGTGACCGTCACCGGCCGGGCGGACACGCGTCACCGTCAGGCCGACGACCGCGACGAGCGGATGCGCGTTGCCCGGACCGTACGGCGCGAAGGCGGCCAGCTCGCGGTGCAAGGCGTAGTCGACATCGAGCGCGGGGAGGGTCAGGTCGATCTTCAGGGTGGGTCGCGGGTCGGCAGGCACCGCCCGTTGGGCGAGGCCCTCGAAGCGAGCCACGAACGCATCCCAGCGATCCGCCGGGAGTTCGAAACCGGCAGCGCCCGCGTGTCCACCGTGCCGGATGAACAGGTCCGAACAGGCCTCCAGGGCCGCCCCCAGGTCCATCGAGCCGTCGCTCCGGCACGAGGCCCGAATCGTGTCGCCAAGGTCCGCCCCGACGATGGCCGGCCGCGACCGATCCTCGGCCAACCGGGCCGCCACCAGCCCGACGATGCCGACCGGCCACGGGCCATGGACGATCGTCGCGGGACGATCAGGCGCCGCGGCGACCAGCGCCCGCGCCTCGGCGACGGCACTCGTCGTCAGATCGCGGCGGGCCAGGTTGGCCGCTTCCAGGGCGTCGGCGTGCACGGCGGCGGCGGCCGCGTCCGGCGCCAACAGGAGATGGGCCGCCTCCATCGCCTCCCCCATCCGGCCGGCCGCGTTCAACCTGGGGGCCAGCGCAAAGGAGATCGTGTCGAGGTCCACGGCCTCGGGCAGGATCCGAGCCCGCGCCAGCAGCGCCGCCACGCCCGGCCGCGGGTCGCGGCGCAGGCGTTCCAGGCCCAGTCTGGCGATGGCCCGGTTCTCGCCGACGATCGGCGCCACGTCCGCCACCGTGCCGATGGTCGCGAGGTCGGCCAGGTCCAGTGCGGCGGCCGGCCCGCCGGGCTCATCGGCGAGGAGCAGTTGCGCGACCTTGAACGCGACGCCGCTCCCAGCGAGGCGTCGGTCGGGATAGACCGAGTCGGCGCGATGCGGATTGACGACCGCCAGGGCGGGCGGCAGGTCCGCCGGGACCCGGTGATGATCGCTGACGATGACATCGATGCCGCGCTGGGCGGCGACGGCGATCTCGGCGGCCGAACTCGTGCCCGTGTCGACGGTGACGATCAACGCGACGCCCAGGCGTTCGGCAGCGTCGATCGCGGCCAGTGACAGGCCGTGCCCCTCGTCGAGGCGGCTGGGCACGTACGGCTCCACGGTCACACCGAACTGACGCAGGGCCAGGACGAGGATCGCCAGGCCGTCCAGCCCGTCGGCGTCGAAGTCGCCGTAGACCATCACCCGCTCACCATCGGCCCGGGCGCGGGTCAGGCGCTCCAGGGCGATCGCGGCATCCGGCAGGAGGCGGGGGTCGTGCAGGCCGGCCTGCGGTTCGGCGAACCAGCCATCCAAGTCGGCGATGGACGTCACCCCGCGGCGGGCCATCATGCTGACCGCCCGGTCCGACAGGCCGCGCGCACTCCCCGCGGCGGATAGGTCCGCCGGGATGTCGACGATGTCGGGAAAGCTCCAGCGGAAGCGCGGTTCGAGCACGTCGCTCAGGATGCCATGCGACGCGTAGCTGCGCCTCTACCGGCCTGGTCCCGGCGGCGGCTCATGCCCCGATCGTGGTCAGGAGGTGACGCGACGGGTGCGCGGCGCCCGTCCGCTGGCCAGCCGACCATGGCGTCGATCGTCCGCGATCTGCCAGTCCACGAGCAGCGGGCTGGCCACGAAGATCGACGAGTACGTCCCGATGATGATGCCGATCAACAGCGCCAGGATGAAGTCGCTGATGGCCGCTCCGCCGAACAGGAACAGGCTGAGCAACGTGATCAGCACGGTCAGGCTGGTCATGATCGATCGGCCGAACGTCTGCAGGATCGAGTGGTTGACGATGGCGTCGAACGGCTCGCCGATGTGCCGCGCCTTGTTCTCGCGGATGCGGTCGAAGACCACGATCGTGTCGTGGACGCTGAAGCCGATGACCGTCAGCATCGCGGTGACGAACAAGGCATCGACCTCCACCCCGGCGAACGTCCCGAGCAGCGCGAACGCGCCGACGACCACGATGACGTCGTGGAGCAGCGAGACGAGCGCCGTGACCCCGAACTTCACGTCGCGGAACCGGTACGTGATCCAGGCCACGATGCCCAGCGACCCGACGACGATGAGGATCAATGCCTGGCTGACGAGGTCGGAGCTGACCACGGCACCGATGGTCGTCAGGCTGGCCTGCGACTCGATCTTGCCCAGGCTGGCCTCCAGAGCTGTGACCATCTCGGCGAGCTTGCCCTCGGTCGGCAGTTCCGTGTCGCCGATGGGCGCCGCGGACGGGGATGCCGAGGGGGACGGCGAGGCAGAAGCGGAAGGAGCAGGCGACGCGGACGCGGACGCCCCCGGTGAGCCCGACGGGCCGACCGAGCCGGACGGCGTGACGGACGGCGCCGCCGTCGGCGCGGGAGCCGGTCGCAGGCCGACACCCTCGGTCTTGATCTCGATATAGCCCGTGCTGGTCCGCACGGCGGTCGCGTCGAGGTCGTTGGCGGCGAAGACCTCCTCGACCCGGTCGGGCGTGACGGCCGGGTCGGCGAACTTGATCTCCCAGCGGGTCCCGCCGGTGTAGTCGATGGTGAACTGCAGGCCGGCGTCGGTGAACGGGGTGAGCAGGATGAAGACGAGCCCCGGGATCGTCAGCGCCAGCGAGAGCGCGTAGAAGATCCGGCGCTTGCCGATGACGTCAACCATCGGCACGCACGGGTCGGCGCGACGGCCGGGTCGCGCCCATGGCGACGAACTCGTCCTCGCGCAGGCCGAACAGGCGGGCACTCCGGGCGAACTCGCGGCGGACCATGACGCGCATGATCGAGCGCGTCACGACGATGGCGCTGAACATCGAGACGAGCACGCCGATGATCAGCACCAGCGCGAAGCCTCGGATCGTGGACGAGCCGAACGAGTACAGGATCGTGGCCGTGATCAGACTCGACACATTCGAGTCCAGGATGGAGTTCCAGGCCCGATTGAAGCCCGCCTCGACCGCCGCCGGCAGGGACTTGCCGACGCGCAGCTCCTCCTTCATCCGCTCGAAGATGAGGATGTTGGCGTCGACGGCCATGCCGATCGAGAGCACGAAGCCCGCGATGCCGGCCAGGGTCAGGGTGACGGGCACGAGCCGGAAGATCGCGTACACCACGAGCGTGTAGTAGATGAGCGCGAAGGTCGCCACGAGGCCCGGCAGCCGGTAGTAGATCAACATGAAGGTCGCGACCAGCACGATGCCGATGAGTCCGGCCAGCAGACTCTGGTTGAGGAACGTCTCACCGAGCGTCGCCGAGATCTGTTCGCTCGACAGCTCCTCGATCGGGAACGGCAGCGAGCCGAATTTCAGGATCGTGACCAGGTCGTTCGCTTCCTGGGCCGGGAAACCGCCCAGCCCACCGGAACTGATCTGGACCTGGCCGTTGGGGATGGCCTGGTTGATGACCGGCGCGGAGATGACCGCGGCGTCCAGCACGATCGCGAAGTAGCGCCCGATGTTCGCGGCCGTGTAGTCCCCGAAGAGCTTGGCGCCCTCATCCTTGAGCTGGAAGTTGACGGTCAGGCCGCCGCCGTTCTGGTCCGTGCCGATCGCGGCGCTGGAGACCTGGTCGCCGCTGAACAGCGGCTTGTTGACGTTGAGGTCCAGGATCTGGCCCTCGGTCGCCTGGGTCTCCCCCAGGGGCACGAAGTCCAGGCGTCCGGTCTGGCCGACCAGCTGGCGCACGGCATCGACGTCGGACACGCCCGGGAGCTCGATGACCACGCGGTCCGCGCCCTGGACGACGACCACCGGCTCCGACACGCCGGTCGAGTTCACGCGGCGCTCGATGATGTCCTTGATGACACCCATGCTCTCCTGGGTCGGCGACACGCCGTCCTTGGGGAGCGCCCGGTACTCGACGCGCAGGCCACCCTCCAGGTCCAGGCCCAGCTTCGTCTCGACCAGACGCCACTGGCCGTCAGCGGCCGACGAGTCGGGGAGCCGGAGGCCCGGGAAGAAGTCGATGAAGAGGGCGAGCACGCCGATGAGGACGATGAGGAACGGGCCGGCTCTTCGCATACCGGCGGGATGGTACACGGAACACCTGCCCCGCGCCGGACCTATGCCTCCAGGGTCGCCTTGATGCGCTCGGCCAGGGCGCGGCCGATGCTGGGCACGGCAGCGATCTGCTCGACCGGGGCCTCGCGAACGCGCTTGATCGAGCCGAAGACCTTGAGCAACTCGCGCTTGCGCTTGGGCCCGACGCCGGGCAGGTCGTCGAACGCGGAGCGGATCGTCCGCCGATCGCGCAGGGTCCGGTGGTAGGTGATGGCGAACCGATGGGCCTCATCGCGCAGGCGCTGCACGAGGTACAGCGCTGACGAGGTCGCCGGCAGGACGACGGGCTCGCTCCGGTCCGGCAGGAACAGCTCCTCGCGCTCCTTGGCGAGGCCAGCCAGCGGCAGGTCGTGCAGTCCCAGTTCATCGAGGACGGCCTTGGCCGCACTGACCTGGCCCTTGCCACCGTCTACGATGACGAGGTCCGGCATCGCCCAGCGACGCTCCTCCTCCGTCCCTTCCTCGCCGATCTTGGCCAGCCGGAACCGCCGACGCAGGACCTCCTGGTGGCTGGCGAAGTCGTTGGGTCCCTCCACGGTCCGGATCTTGAAGCGCCGGTACTCGCGGTTGCGCGGCTTGCCGTCCTCGAAGACGACCATGCTCCCGACCGATTCGGCGCCCTGGAAGTTGCTGATGTCGTAGCACTCGATGCGGAACGGCGCGGCGGGCAGGCCCAGGGCCGCGGCGAGTTCCTCCAACGCGGCCAGGGTCTTGCCCTGGTCGGCCAGCCAGCGTGCCTGCTCGCGGGCCAGGGTCTCCGTCGCGTTGCGCGTCGCGAGGGCCAGGAGCTCGCGCTTCTCGCCGCGCTGCGGGATGCGCAGATGGACCGGCCGGCCGCGCCGCTCGGTGAGGAACGCCTCGATGCCCGGGGTGTCGTCGCCGGCCATGGCGGGGACGTAGACCTCGCGCGGGACGGAGGTGGCGCGCGCGTAGTACTGCTCCAGGAAGCTCGCGAGGACGACGTCGTCGGTCGCCTCGCGCGCGGCGTCCAGCAGGTACACGTCGCGCCCGATCATCTTGCCGTCGCGGATGATGAACAGGGCCATCGCCGCCTGGTTGTCCTGGCGGGCCATCCCGATGAGGTCCAGCTCCGTGCGCGCGAAGGCGGCCATCTTCTGGCTCTCCATCGTTCGCTCGATGGACCGGATCTTGTCGCGCAGGACCGCCGCCCGCTCGTACTCGGTGTGCTCGGCGGCGATCGCCATCTCCTTGTGGAGAGCCTTGACCAGCGTCTCCTGACGGCCGTCCAGGAAGAGCTCGACCTGCTCGATGTCGGCGCGGTAATCGGCCTTGGAGATGGCCTGGATGCACGGGCCCTGGCAGCGCTTGATGTGGTACAGGAGGCATGGCCGCTGCAGGGCGCGCTCGCCGTCGTGGATATCGATCGTGCAGGTTCGGAACGGGAAGAGCCGTCGGACCAGGTTCATCGACTCGTCGACGCTCGACGCCGAGGCGTACGGACCGAAGTAGCGGCTGCCGTCGTTGACGAGCTTGCGCGTGCGCTCGATGCGCGGGAAATCGTCGCCCAGGGTGACCTTGATGTACGGGTAGCTCTTGTCGTCCTTGAGTCGGACGTTGAAACGCGGCTTGAAGCGCTTGATGAGGTTCGCTTCGAGGAGCAGCGCTTCGCTGACGCTGTCGACCTCGGTCACTTCGACGGCGGCGACGCGGTCGATGACGCTCCGGATACGATGGATCTCGCCCGCCGGCGCCTGCTTCTGCCAGTAGCTCCGGACGCGGTTGCGCAGGCTCTGCGCCTTGCCGACGTACAGGACGTCGCCCCGGGCGTCCTTCATGAGGTACACGCCGGGGCGGTCCGGAAGACCCTTGAGGGTCGCTTCGAGGTCGGGGCTCACGCCCCGATGCTATGCCACCGCGCGGAGGTCCGCCGGGGTCGCTCGATGGCGTGCCTAACGGGCGCGGGCGCGAGCGCTGGCCTTGGCCGACTCGGCGGCCGCCTCCGCGCCGCTCAGCTCCAGGCGGAACGAGGTGGCGTCCAGGCCGTCGAGTGAGGCCGTCACGACGTGGCACGAACCGGTCAGGTCCGAGGTGTCGAGCGCGGCATCCCAGCGGCCGCCGCCGAAGGTGAGCGTCCGCACGACGGCCGCGCCGCCGCCGCACGGTGTCACCGTCAGGATAGCGTCACCGGTCGACCGCGCGACGCCGTCGACGGCGAGAACGACCTTGAGCGGCAGCGTGCGGCCGCGATTGGCGACGAAGACCGTGGTCCCCTGCCCGACCGGCTCCCCCCACGTCCCCGATGCGACATGCGACGGCACGTACGCCACGGACACGGCGAACGAGGCGGCGGCGGCGTTGCCGCTGGCGTCCGTCGCCGTGCAGGTGACGGTGGTCGTCCCGACCGGGATGGCCGCGCCGGCAGGCGGGTCGCAGGTCACGACCGGCGCCGGGTCCACGACATCTGCGACCACCGGCGGGTCGAAGGCCAGGACGGTGCCCGCCGGGTCGTCGGTGGTGACGGTCTGGTCGTCACCCACCGCGATCGATGGGGCCGTGGTGTCCACCACGGTCACCGCGAACGAACCCGCGTCCGAGCGGCCACCGCTGTCGGTGACGCTGCACGAGACCGTCGTGGTGCCCAGCGGCAGGACCTCCTCGGCCGCCGGGCTGCAGGCGGGCACCGGATCGGGATCGTCCTCGGCATCGGTCGCCGACACGCCTGGGTAGGCCGCCGTCCAGCCGCCGGTCGCGTTGCCTTCGGCCGTCAGGTCGGCCGGGACCGTGAGGACCGGGGCGACGTTTGCCACGACGGCGAGGCGGAACGAGACGGAGGTCGTGCTGCGCAGGGCGTTCGCGTCGTCGGCGCCCGCGGGCGAGACGCTGCGCGCGTACCCGATGGTGTAGACGTAGCCGACGTTGATGGCGGCCGGCGCCGTGATCGTGACCAGGCTGGCCGTGCCGGTGGTCAGCGTCGGGGCCGGGAAGGGGCAGCCCTGTCCATCGGGCGTCCATCCGTCCGGGGCCGGACCGACGGATCCCGGGGTCACGGCGTTGATCTGGCCGCCGGGCGCTGCCGAGCTCGCCGAGAGGGTGAGACTGACCGATTGGCCCGGATCCAGGTGCGTCTCGCTCCCGCACACGAGTTCGAAGCTCACCGGGATGGTCAGCTGGGTGGACGGCGCGACCTCACCGAGGTCGACCATCACCTGGCTGCCGGGCGTGACGGCGTCGCCGTCCGCGCGGACCGTATCGGCACTGGCGATGCCCGCGACGGCCAGGGCGGCGGCAAGCGCCAGGGCGGCGGCCCGGCGTAGCGAACGGTGATGCATGTGAACGACTCCCGATCTCCCCGGCCGGCCCGAACGACGCACCGTCGGACCTGGCCCATCGATGGTCAGGCCGCGGAGCCGGCCCGCCCATGGCGCATTCGGGCGGTTCGGTGCGTGCCGGCGCCCCCCATCCGTACCGGTTCGGTGCTCGGAATCACCGAACCCGGGCCGATGGCCCGGGTCCGGTACTGCGGGAGCGATAGGAGCCGGGTGATCAGGGCGCGGTGGCCGCGTCCCCGAGATGTCGATCTTGGATCGCCGGCGACACCGGCGAATTGGCCGCGATGTACTCGATCACGTCGTCGAGCATGGGATTCCTGGTATCAGCCCGACTGGCGACGTTGGGATAGCCGTCGCCGCCGGCCGCCATGAAGTCGTTGGTGGCGATGGTGTAGGTCGACGCGGAACTCAGGTCGACGGGGGCACCCTGCGTGATGCCGTCGAACCTCCAGGCCGCGGAAACCCGGCTCCCGACCGCCTGCGTTGGGTCGTACTGGAAGCGAAGACCGGACACCTGGATGAACCGGCCGCCGCCGATCTGCGAGACACCATTCTCCAGGTAGGCCTTGACCTCCGCCCCAGTCACCTCGACGGTGACCGAGATGTTCCCGAACGGCAGCATCGCCAGCACCCCGCCCTTGCGGATGATGAACCGATCGCTGCCGTCCCGACAGGGCTGGCTATTGGAATCGACCGTCTCGCCCGCCAGGCAGGTGAGATTGGCTCGGAGCCCGCCGGCGTTGGCGAAGGCGAAGTCGACGCCGTACTTGGCGCGCTGGGCATCCGCCACAAGGTTGCCCTCGAGCGATTCGCAGCTACGGCCCTCGGCGTTTCCGCAGGGATCGGCGCGCGGGATCTCGACCGTCGACGTGCCGACCTGTTCGTTGAGGATCGGAGCAAGATCCGCCTTCAGCCCCGCGATCAGGGACGTGATCGGGCCGTTCGGCGTCACGCCGATGTTCCATGGCCGGTGCCAGCGGGCCGTCTTGTACAGGAGCGTCCCATCGGCGTCGGTGACGATCTTGATCTCCGTGTACCGAGCGCCCTTCGAGAGGTTCTGGGTCACGAGGATCGGGTCGCCGTCGGCGTCGTTCGTGGTCAGGTTGACCTGACGTCCGGTGTGATCGCCAGCCAGCACGTCGACGCCGCTGAGGTCTCCGGCCAGGTCGACGAGTTCGCCCGCGCACACACGACCGAATGGGTCGGTGCAGGTCAGTGCTCCGGCGTGCCCGAAGGCGACGACGATGTCGACGTCCTCATCAGCCCTGAGCTGGGTGGCCAGTGCGCTGACGATCGGCGCCGGATCACGGAACTCGAGGTCCTCGACGAAGGTCGGGTTGACCAGTTCGGGCACGTCCGTGTTGGTGAACCCGATGAACGCCACGCGAACGCCGTCGAGCTCCCGGATCATGTACGGCTGGGCCCATGCCGGTCGGTCATCACTCCCGTCAAGGAAGACGTTCGAGGTCAGGTAGGTGAAGTCAGCGGCCGCGACCTGCGCCTCGAGCCGGGCGATGCCCGAGTCGAAGTTGTGGTTGCCGATGCCGTCGGCATCGATCCCGGCGAGGTTCATCGCCTCGATCGTCGGCATGTCCTCGAAGAACCCAGAGATCGGTGGGGTGGCGCCGACTGAGTCGCCGCCCATGAACCGGAACGTCGCACCGGGCGTCTCCGTCGCGGTCTGATCCCAGATCGTGTCGATGTAGGCGATGCCGCCGATGCGGTTGCTGACGCCGTCGACGCTTTCGCTCAATGGCTCGAGCTGGCCGTGGAAGTCGCTCACGTTGAGGAGCGTCACCTGGCGCAGGTCGTCCTCCTCGAAGATGTCCGGCCGGATCTGCCCGAATGCATTGGCCGGCGACGGCAGACCCAGAACGTACGAGAGCGACGGCGCGAGGTCGATCGCCCGGATGTCCTCTACGGCACGGTTGGCGATGCCTGGTCCCGCGGCCATGAAGGCCGCCCGCATGTTGATGTTGTTGTCGAGATCCTGGAGCTTGGGCTCGTACCCGTGCTGGCCATAGAAGCGGGATGGCGCGACCTGTTGACCGGGCGTTGCAGCGTCCCACTGGTAGGGCGGATAGGAGAACACCACGACATCGCCGGTCCGCGTGGGATGGAGCATGTTGATCGTGCCGCCGGCACCGTCATCCAGGTAGCGAGTCGCCTCCTTCAGGTACACGCTGTCGATGACCTTCCAGCCCGGGCGCGCCGGATCGGACAGGCCTTCGTACTTGGCGATGATCGCAGCGCGGGCCGCGGCGAACTGGGCCGCGGTCAGTCGAGGATCGGAGATCCCGGCATCCTTCTCCGCTTGCGTCCGCGGGTCCGGATCCCGCCCGACGAGCTGCAGGTAGACCTGCAGCGCACCGCCCGCCCAGCAGGCCTTGGCGACGTCGAACTTCGACTTGGGGCGGCAATTGCTGGTCTGTTCGGCTGACTGATATCCGAGTTCGAAGAGCGGCAGGCCTCCCTGCAGGGCGAGGAACTGCGGGGCGAATCCGTGGTCGGCGCCGGCGAACACGACCGGGTCCAGCCCGTTGTCGTCCATGACCGAGCGCACCAGGCCCAGCGTCTCGTCAGCGCCCCGGTAGGCACGCTCGATGTACGCCGATCGGGCCGCGATGCGGCCGTCCGCGTTACCGTCAAGGTCGAAGTCGTCGTAGACCGGGTTCGGCGCGCCAACTCCCCCGGGTCCGGGCACGGTCGCCGTGACAAGTGACAGGAACTGGTGCTGGAACTCGTCGGTCACCGGATAGCCGACCATGAAGATCTCCGGCTGGTACGTCTCGCCGATGTACTCGATGATCGGGCGGTGGCCGGTCTCCCAGAACAGGCCCTGCTCGACGTACGTGTCCTCGCTGACGATCCCCGCTTCAAGGACGGCGAAGTCCGCGGCCGTGGAGACCGGGAAACGGTCGGCGACGAAATCCTCGAAGTTCGTGTATCCGTCGTCCCCGGTCCAACCGGTCCAGACCGCGTTCGCCCGGGTGACGGAGGTGTGGAACAGCCGATAGATCGGCTTGTTGCCAGGTCCGGTGTCCAGGCTCTCCACCTTGAACAGGAAGCCGCCCGTCTTGCCGGCCAGCGCACCGCCCTGGATCGAGACCTTCATCTCAGCCCACTCGCCCTCGGCGAGGTCTGCCACGATCCCATTCGAGGGATCCTTGTCCGTGTCGAACAGGACGCGGTCGTACTCGGGCTTACCGTCCTTCGCCGCGCTGTACAACACCACGTTGAGGCCGTACTTGTCCTCACCGAAGTCGAGGACGCGCATCCGAGTGGCACGGGGTGCAAGCCGGCTCTTGGGCAGATTCTTCCAGCCGAGTTGCGCTGCGGTCTTCGTCCCGGCGTACTGGTCGTCCGGCAACCACTGCCCGTTGTTCGCCGTGTTCGAGAGCCCCGGATGGTCCACGTTCGAGTCGAACTGGAGGCCGAAGGCGGTGATGAAGCCCGCATCGTCGAGTGGCGCTTCCTCGAGGAAGTTGGTGGTCACGCCGCGTCCCGAGAGGAACCGGCGGAAGTCGACGATCGGCCCGTTGATCGGCGCATCGCGGCCGCCCGCCCACTCGACGAGGGCGACCTTCTTGCCCGCCTTCTCCCAGGCCTGGGCCGCCGTTTCGGCGATGAGCTGGCCCGATCCAAGGGCGGACGTGCCCACCGCGAAGTTCGTGCCGTTGCGGTGGAACGTGTTGTTCGTCGTACCGGTCTCCGAGACCCAGCTGCCGGTCGCCATGGAGTTCCAGCCCGCTCCAGTGTTGGGCGGGGACTGGCTGATCATCCCGGTGCCGCTGTCGACGCCCTCGTCGCGCAGCCAGGCGAAGTTGGCGAATGACGTCGGATCGTCGGCTGCGTATCGCGTTGCGAGGTCCTGGCGCATCCCGTCCGCGGCGAAGAAGATCGCGCTGTCGGCGGCGGACGGCGGCGGCGCTGCGGCTGCAGGACTGGCCAGGATCGAGGACAGGAGTGACAGGACACCCAGCAGGACGATCGGCCGGGTGCGGACGGTCCGTGACACGGATTTCACCTCCACGAAGAACGGGGCACACGGTGAGGGGCGCGCGAAGCGGGCGGCACCGGATCACATCCGGACGGCGCCCTTCCATCTTGGACCCCAACGATACTGCGGTGTCAACGCGCCGTGAACGTCCGTGCCAGCCTGACGCTGCACGGCACGCCGAAGTGGTGCGGAGCGGCACCGCTTTCATGCTAGCTGCGGCAGCAGCGTCCCGGTTTACAGCTGGGTGAGCGCGCCATGCCACAGTTGGGCCATGGCCCACCCCGACGTCGTCGCCCGCCTTGACCGCCTCACCGTCGACCAGCGTGTGGCCGCGACGGCACCACCCGGGCCGATCCTGTGCGTCGCGCCCGCCGGCAGCGGCAAGACGACGACCCTGGTGGCGCGCATCGCCTGGCTCATCGACATGGGTGCCGCGCCGGACAGCGTGGCCGCGATCACGTTCAACAAGCGCGCGGCAGAGGAGCTGGCGGAGCGGCTGGACGCCGCCCTCGCTCCGCTGGGGATCGCGCCACGAACGGTGCGGGTCCGGACGTTCCACGCGCTGGGCCGGGAGATCCTGCGCGACGCGGGCGTCAACGTACGCGGGCTCGTGCAGCGCGCCGACGTCCTGGTGGAACTGTTCCCCACCCTGCCATCGGCGGCCCACGGGCGGTTCGACACCGCGTTCTCGCGCCTGAAGCTGGACCACGGCGTCAACGCCGACGAGGTGGACGCCGATCCGGAGGCGGGTCCGATGGCGCAGGCCTTCGTACGCTACGAGCGCTGGCTGACCGAGCACGGCGCCCTCGACTTCGACGACCTGGTCCGTCGCGCGCTCGACCGCCTGGCGACGGACGACGACCTGCGCGCGCGCTGGCGGGAGCGATGCGCGCACCTCCTGGTCGACGAGGTCCAGGACGTGGACCGATCACAACTTCGGCTGGCCCTGGTCCTGGCCGCGCCGGCAAACCGCGTCTTCCTTGTCGGCGACGACGACCAGTCGATCTACGGCTGGAGACTGGCCGATGTGCGACGCGTGCTCTCCCTGGACGAGGTGCTTCCGGGTCTGCGCCGCGTGGACCTGGAGGTCAACCACCGTTGCCCGATCCCGGTCGTGGAGCGGGCCGTCCGGCTCATCGATCGCAACCGGGAGCGCTTCGCCAAGACGATCCGGGCGCGGCCAGACGCCGCCGGATCCGTCATCCTCGCGCCGGACGCGGCGGACGAACCATCGCGGACCCTGCGCCTGCTGCGCTCATGGCCCGACGACGACGGCTCGCGCGCCATCCTCGCCCGGACCAACCGCGAGCTCCGGCCCGCGGTCATCGCGGCCGTCAGACTCGGCATGCCGTTCCGTGCGCCATCGATCGACCTGCTCATCGACGACCCCGCGCTCGACGACCTGCTGTCGCGGATCGCTTCGGACACGCCCGATGACTGGCCACTGCTCGTCCGGATCGGTGCCGTGCGACGGGTGGTGACGCCGGAGCTGGACGGCCTGGCGTGCGCCCTGCTCGCCTGGGCGCCGGCGTACCCGGACCTCCCTGCGTTGTGCGGCGCGATCGACGCGATGCGCACGCGGATCACCGAACTCCGCCGCGACGACGCCGCCCTGTCGCTGGCGACCGCCCACTCGACCAAGGGTGCCGAGTTCGATCACGTGGCGGTCGTCGGCATGGACGAGGGTCGCTTCCCGAGCGGCCGCGCGATCGCCGACGCCGAGGACCCGTCGCGAGCGCTGGAGGAGGAGCGCCGCCTGGGTTACGTGGCCTGGACCCGCGCCCGCCGCACACTCACCTTGAGCTACGACCCCGACGCGCCGTCGATGTTCCTGCTGGAGGCGTTCTCGGCCGAAGAGCTCGGCCTCGGGACTACAGTGAGCGGATGAGTCGACTGCCGACCCTGGGCGCCCGTGGTGAGGGTTGGGTGGCGATCCAGGTCGTCCTGCTCCTGGCCGTGGTGGCCGCCGGCGTGTGGTTCGGCCCGGACTGGAGTGGGCCGTTGCGCTTCGTCGGCATCCTTGCGGGGCTCGCGGCCATTGGCGGGGGCGTCATCCTGGTCGTCCGCGGCTCGTTGGACCTGGGTGGCGCGCTGACACCGCTCCCTCACCCCCGCGACGACGCACAGCTGGTCGAGATGGGCGTGTATGGGCTCGCACGACACCCGATCTATGGCGGGCTCATCCTGGCCGCGCTCGGCTGGTCCTGGGTACAGGCATCGGTCCCGGCGCTCGTCGGGGCCGTGGTCCTGGCCGCGTTCTTCGTCCTCAAATCGGCCCGGGAGGAGGTCTGGCTGATCCAGCGCTTCGCCGGCTACGCTGCGTATCGCGAGCGAACCCGCCGCTTCATCCCCTGGATCTGTTGAGCGCCCGCAGCAGCCGGTCGATCGCCTCAAGGAACGGCTCGGTCAGGTCCTGTGGCAGGGCGTCCCGCACGGAGTCCTTGACGCCATAAGCCGCCCGGGCGCGGATCGCGGCCGCGCGCAGGCCGGGCAGCTCGTCGTCGCGCAGGCGGTCAGGCAGCGGGTCCAGGTAGGCGAGCCAGCGCGTCTGGCCGGTGTCGCGCGCCGCCGCCACCAGCCGATCCGCATGGCGCGCCGCCACGAGGGCCAGGTCGTCGATGGCCGGGAGCTCGTGCCGGGCTGGGCCGCTCGTCCGGGGCCGGTCAGGCATCCGGCGCGTCGGTGCGGCCACCCTCCGACCCCGGTCCCGGCCCGGGTCCAACCCCGCCATCCGGAGGACGGAGGAGGAGCAACGGCAGGCGCTTGCGCTCCGAGCCGTTGACCAGCAGGCGGAACGAGTAGTCGCCGGGCGCCGGGAAGGTCAAGTTCCACAGGTCGATCGAGAAGGTCAGGACCGCATCACGGCCATCGCGCTGGCTGCGGGCGACCAGGCTGCCGGTCGCGCCGGCCACCTCACCACCGTCCGGATCGAGCAGGACGAAACGGATCTCATGCTCGCGGTCGGTCTCCGGCGCCGTGACCTGGAGGCCGATGACCAGGGCCAGGTGCGGGTGACGGAGCGGGAACCGTCGGCCCCCGATGCGCGCGATCCCGCCGCCGAGCACGTGGAACTTCTGGCCCGGCACCGTCTCCGCGGCGTCGGCGAGGAAGGCGAAGTCGATATCAGGCATCGGGACAGATGGTACAGGGCGAGGTTCGGCCGTCACTTCGGCCGCGCGACGTCACGACGCAGGGGCGACACGCCGCCGCTTCCCACCTCACGGTCCCAACGTCGATCGCAGGATGCATCCGGGCGCTCCGTCCGACGGCCGACCCGTGGGCCGGGACACAAGTCGGAGGGCGGCGCTCCATGCCCTCCCGCCGGCCGCTCGGCCGACGTTGGGACCGCCCCGTGGGACATGCGTCGGAGGGCGGCGCCCGGACCTGCGGTGCTCTTCCCTACCCGGCCCGGGCAGCGGTGGCCCGCTTGCGGGCGGCCATCACCGGGACCGCGGCCGCGGCCGGGCCGCGGCCGTTCCGGTCGGCGCGGCCGGCCTCCTCGGCAAAGGTGATGTCGGACAGCGGCACGAGCGGCTCCCCGCGGAGGACACGGGCCAGGTACTCCCCGGTCGCGGAACCCGTGGCCGCGGCGATGGCCTCCGGCGTGCCTTCGGCGACGATCCGGCCACCCCGGTCGCCACCCTCCGGCCCGAGGTCGACGATCCAGTCGGCCGTCTTGATGACGTCCAGGTTGTGCTCGATGACGAGGACCGTATTGCCACCGTCAACGAGGCGATGGAGGACCTCGAGCAGCTTCTCGACGTCAGCGAAGTGCAGGCCGGTGGTCGGTTCGTCCAGGACGTACAGGGTCCGCCCCGTCGCGCGCCGAGACAGCTCGGTCGAAAGCTTCACGCGCTGCGCCTCGCCTCCCGACAGCGTCGTGGCCGGCTGGCCCAGGTGGACGTAGCCCAGGCCGACATCGAACAGCGTCTGGAGCTTGACCCGGACGTTGGGCACGGGGCTGAAAAAATCGAGCGCCTCGGCGATGGTCATCTCCAGGACGTCCGCGATGGACTTGCCCTTGTAGTGGATCTCCAGGGCCTCACGGTTGTAGCGCTTGCCCTTGCACACCTCGCAGGGCACGTACACGTCGGGCAGGAACTGCATCTCGATCTTGAGGATGCCGTCGCCCTTGCAGTGCTCGCAGCGACCACCCTTGACGTTGAAGCTGAAGCGGCCCGGGCCATAGCCCCGGACCCGCGCCTCGGGGACGGCCGCGAACAGCTCGCGGATCGGGGTGAACAACCCGACGTAGGTCGCCGGATTGGAACGCGGCGTGCGGCCGATCGGGCTCTGGTCGATCTCGATGATCTTGTCCACGTGTTCCGCCCCGGCCAGCGAGCGGTGCGCCCCGACCGGCTCGCGCGAGCCGTTCAGCTCGCGGGCAAGCGCCCGGTACAGGACCTCAGTGACGAGCGTGCTCTTGCCGCTGCCCGAGACACCCGTCACCGCCACGAACGTCCCGAGGGGCACCCGCAGATCCACGTCCTGGAGGTTGTGCTCCGCGGCGCCCGTGATGACCAGGGCCTTGCCGCTGCCTTTGCGCCGCGTGGCAGGGATCGGCACGGCTCGCTCGCCACGCAGGAACGCGCCGGTGATCGATCGCGGCTCGGCGAGGAGCTGCTCCAGCGTCCCATTGGAGATGATCTCGCCACCCAGCGATCCGGCGCCCGGCCCGATGTCCACCACCCAGTCCGCGGTCCGGATGGTCTCCTCGTCGTGCTCCACGACGAGCACGGTGTTGCCCAGGTCGCGCAGGCGCGTGAGGGTCGCGATCAGCTTGGCGTTGTCGCGCTGATGGAGGCCGATCGACGGCTCGTCGAGGATGTACAGGACGCCCATCAGCGTCGTGCCGATCTGGGTCGCCAGGCGGATCCGCTGAGCCTCCCCGCCGGACAGCGTGACGCTCGTCCGGTCCAGGGTCAGGTAGTCCAGCCCGACATCGACCAGGAACCCGAGGCGGGCCACGATCTCCTTGAGCAGCTGGAGGGCGATCGTGCGCTCGCGATCGTCAAGGTCGGCGCCGAGTTCACTCGCCCAGCGCAGGCCCTCCTTGATCGACATCGTCGAGACGTCCCAGACGTTGCGCGTCCCGATGGTCACGCCCAGGATCTCGGGCCGCAGGCGCTTGCCCCCGCACGTGGGGCAGGGCTTGGTGACCATGAACTTCTCGATCTCAGCCTTGATGTAGTCCGAGTCCGACTCGCGGTAGCGCCGCTCGAGGTTGCTGATGATCCCCTCGAAGTTGGCCTTGTAGGTGTTCTCGCCACGCTCATGCCGGTAGCGGACGACGACCTTCTCCACGTCCTTCTTGGCGTACATGAGGTAGTCGAGCGCTTCCTTGGGCAGCTTCTTGACCGGGGCGTCGTAGTCCCAGCCGTGGGCCTTGCAGACCGCCTCGACGATCTTCATCCGCCACGATGCGTCGGTGGACAGCAGACCGCCGACGCCGAGCGCCCCGCCACCCAGGCTCTTGGACGGATCGGGGATGAGCAGCGCCGGGTCGATCTCCAACTTGGTCCCGAGGCCGGCGCAGCTCGGGCAGGCGCCGTGCGGGGAGTTGAACGAGAACGAGCGCGGTTCCAGCTCGTCGATCGTGAAGCCGTCGTACGGGCAGCTGTAGCGCTCGCTGTAACGGAGCTCCTCGAAGTCGGCCGGCTCGCCGTCGCGCGGCGCCGAGGCGATGAGCACGGCCCCCTCGCCCATCCGCAGCGCGGTCTCGACGGAGTCGGCCAGTCGCGTGGCATCGGGGTCGGCGATCACCTCGCCGGTCGTCGGGTCGATCGGCCGGCCGTCGGCGGCGCGCGTCGCACCCTCGGGGGCTTCCGCGTGGCGGACGACGTAGCGATCGACGATGACCTCGATCGAGTGGCGCTTGTACTTGTCGAGCTTGGGGGGCGCGTCGGCGATGTCGTACTGCTCGCCATCGACCCGGACGCGTACGAACCCCTGCCGCCGGGCGGCGTCGATGATCCGGTCGCCCTCGGTCTTGCGGTCCTTGATGAGCGGCGCGAGGACGAGCAAGCGGGTGCCATCCGGCAGGGCCAGCACCTGGTCGACGATCTGCTGCACGCTCTGCCGCGCGATCGGGTGGCCGTTGGGGCAGTGCGGCTGGCCGATCCGCGCGAACAGCAGGCGCAGGTGATCGTAGATCTCGGTGACCGTCCCGACCGTCGAGCGCGGGTTGCGCGAGGCGCCCTTCTGGTCGATCGAGATGGCCGGCGACAGGCCGTCGATCTGGTCGACGTCCGGCTTCTCCATCTGCCCCAGGAACTGTCGGGCGTAGGCGCTCAGGCTCTCGACGTAGCGACGCTGACCCTCGGCGTAGATCGTGTCGAAGGCGAGGCTGGACTTACCGGAACCGGACAGTCCGGTGATGACCACGAGGCGGTCGCGCGGGAACGCGAGCGTCACGTCCTTGAGGTTGTGTTCGCGCGCTCCGCGCACGACAAGCTGATCCTGGGGCACGCACGAAGTCTAGCCGAAATCCGCCAATTCGCACACGCGTTCTATCTGTGGCGCTCAGCGCCGGCGCGGCGCCCGCTGGCCGGTCCGTTTGCGGACATTGGGCGTGACCGTCACATCCCATGTGGGCCGGTCCAGCCAGCGCGCCTGCCAGCCGGCACTGGCCTCGTCGTCGTGCTCGTCGCGAATGCCGGGCAGCCAGTCCGACGCGGTCCCCTCCCCGAGCGGCTCCTCGTCGGCCGGCAGGATCTCGATGCTGGTGACCTCCATGACCGGGCCGGACGCCACCGCGGCCTCGGCCGCGCGACGCCCGCGGTTGCGGTCCGCCGCGCCGGTCAGGCCGCCGCCGGAGTCGTGGCTGCCACCACGGGCCTCACGACCCGCCCGTTCTGCCGCCCGGGCCACGGTCACCGACGCGTCCTGCTCCAGGACCCGCAGGCGGACCTGCTGGATCTCATCGCGCAGCGCCGCGGCCCGCTCGAACTCCAGCTCGCGGGCGGCGGCCTTCATCTCGGTCTCCATCCGCCCGACCAGGACTTCGACCTTCTTGCGATCAGCCTCGGTGAACTCGCCGCCCTTCTCGGAGCTGTACACGACGGTCGACTCGGCGACGGCCCGTAGCCGCTGGTTCAGGTCGTGGATGACCTTGATGATCGTCGTCGGCTCGGTGCCGCGCTCG
>JBPPMZ010000046.1:0-3350 GCA_051306295.1 Candidatus Limnocylindrales bacterium | reverse complement strand
GCCTTCGGCGACGGGGCCTTGGTCGTCGCCACCGTCACTCCGCCGAGATGAGGTACCGGTAGAACGGCTGGCCGCCGTGGCGGACCTCGACCTCGATCCCCGGGATGACCGATCCGATGCGACGGGCCATCGCCTCGGTCTCGGCAAGATCGGCGCCGTCGCCGTAGAACAGCGTGACCAGTTCGTAGCCCGGCGTGAGCGCCGTCATCGCAGCCAGCACACTCTTCTCGCGGTCGCTGTCCACCGCGACCAGCCCGTCGTCCGGGTCCAGCGCGATGGTCTGGCCCTTCTTGACCTTCTTGCCACCGATGCTCGCGTCACGGACCGCCTCGGTCACGACGATGGTCTGGATGCCGCGGCCGGCCTCGGTCATCGGCGCGACGTTGGCGCGCGCATCCAGGTTGGGGTCCAGGGCCAGCAGAGCGGCGAACCCCTCGGCGGCGTTGCGGGTCGGGACGACGGACACCGGCCGGTCGCTGAGGTCCGCCACCTGGCGCGCCGCCAGGACGACGTTCGGGTTGTTGGGCAGCAGCAGGACCTCGCGCGCCGGCACGGAGCGCACCGCCTCGAGCAACTCGCCGGTGCTCGGGTTGGCGGACTGGCCGCCCTGGACGACCGCCGCGACCCCGAAGTCGCGAAAGATCTCCGCGAGCCCGTCGCCGGCCGTGACCGCGATGACCGCGAGAGCCGGCAGGTTCGCGGCGAGTCCGTGGCCGTTGTTCTCGCCGCCACCCATCGCCGGTCGGCCGATGCTCGCCTCGGACAGTTCGGGGGTCGCGCCCGTGAACTCGGCGGCGCGGGTCTCGCGGACGTCCTTCGCCTGGTTGTCCAGGTTCTCCACCGTGATCCGGCTCAGGTTGCCAAGCGTCAGCCCATAGCCGATGACGAGATCCGGGCGCTCGTTATGGACGTGGACCTTGAGCGCCCGTCCATCGCCCGCCACGAGGACGGACTCGCCGATCGACTCCAGGTGGTCGCGGATGGCATCGACATCCAGTGGTTGGTGTCCCGCGGCCCGGAGCAGGAACATGGTCTCGTAGCCGAACCCCTCGTCGGCGTGCGCGACCAGGGTGCTCGGCTTGGGCGCGGTCGACGTCCGTTCGCGCGCGACGCCGACCGAGGTCTTGCCGGTCAGGTGCAGCAGGGCGCCCTGGAACAGCCGATACAGCCCCTGCCCGCCCGAGTCAACGACGCCCGCCTCGCGGAGGATGGCCAGCAGGCTCGGCGTCCGCGCGACCGACTTCTCGGCGGCCTCCAGGGTCGCGGCGAGCACACTTTCGATGTCGTTGTCGCGCTCCGCCTTCACGACCGCTGCCGCCGCCGACTCGCGGATGACCGTCAGGATCGTGCCCTCGACCGGCTTGGCCACCGCGCTGTAGGCCGTCTTGGCCCCCTGGCTCAGCGCATGGGCGAGGTCGAGGCCGTTGAACCGGCGCTTGCCGCCCAGGCCTTCTGCCATGCCCCGAAAGATCTGGCTGGTGATGACGCCCGAGTTGCCGCGGGCACCCATGAGCGCCCCGAAGCTGATGGCCGCCGCCACCCGATCGGCCGGCTGGCCCGCGACCGCCTCCGCTTCGTCGAGGGCGGCCTTGACGGTCGCCAGCATGTTCGAGCCGGTGTCGCCGTCGGGGACCGGGTAGACGTTGAGGCTGTTGATCTCGTCGACGTGCGCTTCCAGGTTGGCGACGGCCGCGCGGAACGCGTCGAGGAGTCCGTCACCGTCGCAGGCCCGTCGGGCCATCTAGGCGACGTCCGTGCCGCTGTCGGCGAGGTCGCGCGAACGGATCGCGGTGGGAGGGGCTGGCGCGGCCTCTGACAGAGCCCCGCCCGACGGCACGTGCAGGCCGTCGACGTGGATGACGATCCGGGTGACCTCGCGATCGAGGGCGCGGTGGACCGCATACCGGACGGCCGAGTCGACCTGGCGCGCGACCTCCGCGACGGGCACACCCAGCGACACGGTCAGGTCCAGTTCGATCTCGATGCCGTCGTCGACGCGGACGGTCAGGCCGGGCTGCCCGAGCCCCAGCCACTCGATGAGGCGCGCGACCGGCCCGCCGGCGAAATCGGCGACACCGTAGGAGCCCAGGGTCGCGGTCCGGACGATGTCGGCCAGGGCACGGCCGGTGACCAGCGAACGACCGGGAGTGGGGCGGATGGCCACGCGCGCTACTGCCTCGCTAACGGTCGGGCCGTCCGGGCGGAAGGCGCCGGACCCTGTGCTATCATACCGCCCCGTTCGGGCGCCACCGCCCGTTCCTTCCATCTGACTTGATCCCTGAGGACACCATGGCCCGCTCCTGCGCGATCTGCGGCAAGGTCTCGATGGGTGGCTTCAACCCGCAGTCGTCGGGCATGAACCGCGTCCGAGCCCACCGTCGCATGCAGCCTAACCTCCAGCCGCTGGTCATCACCCAGAAGGGTGCCCCGACCAAGGCCCTCGTCTGCACCCGCTGCCGGCGCACGCTGCTCAAGAACACGAAGTAGTCCGCTCGCCGGCCCTCCGCCGGTCGCCGTTGCGGACCCGCCATCCCACGACCGGTCGTCGACCTGACGGCCGGTTCGTCATGTCCGATCAGCGATCGTCCGTGTCGAGCCAGATGGTGAACGGGCCGTCGTTGACGAGCTCGACCGCCATCTCGGCACCGAACCGCCCGGTCGCCACCTCGACGCCGAGGTCGCGGAGGGTCGCCACCAGGCGCTCGTAGAGCCGTTCTGCCAGGTCGGGCGCCGCCGCGCCGGTGAACCCGGGCCGCCGACCGCGCCGCGTGTCCGCGAACAGCGTGAACTGCGAGACGACGAGCGCGGCACCGCCGCTGTCCAGCAGGGACCGGTTCGTGCGGCCCTCATCGTCGCGGAACAGGCGCAGTTCCGTGAGGCGTCGGGCCAGCACGTCGGCCACGGCCTCGTCATCGGTCGGGCCGACCCCGAGGAACACGACCAGCCCCTGCCCGATCGCGCCTACCACCTCGCCGCCGACGCGGACCGTGGCCCCGGTCGTGCGCTGGAGGAGGGCTCTCACAGCAGGGTCGGCGGCTCGGGGTGCGGCGGGGCGCCGTGGTCGATGAGGTCCTGGCGCCACGACTCTGCCTCGGCGGCGTAGGCGTCGCGCCGGCTGGCATGGCGCGCCAGCACGTCCGCCTCCACCGTGGCCGGCACGAGCAGGTCGTAGTCGCGCACGCCGTCGGGGTTGATCTGCCCGTCGCCGCGGAGCATGACGACCGGGATGCCATCGGCTTCGATATCGCGGCGGAAGCGGCTCCCAAGGTGCTTGGGCAGGCGCGTGACGAGGACCATCTTGTCGCGCGGGATCGGCGGCACGCCGTCGTTCAGGCCGTACTGGTAGCCCT